>JAZNFL010000217.1:0-17187 GCA_045589135.1 Christensenellaceae bacterium | reverse complement strand
CTCCGCACGTTTTTTAAGTTTTGCAAATTACGTAAAACTTAATTATACAAAATAAACTATACAACGGTAATAGGGACTTCTACCTTTTTGCCCTTGTAAGAAACTGTAACAACGGTATCCGCCTTAGTTAATCTTCGGCGTATATCTATGGTAAACAATTTAACGTCCTCTACTCTGCCGGTTGAATAATACGCCTTAACGATCATAGCGTTATAATTAAAATATTTTCCTTCGTTATAACGAGTTACGGGAGCAAAAACAGTGATATGAGTAATTTCTTCCTCCTCGCCAAACCAATTAAGGGTATTATATTTACCCGTTTGGAAAACAGCGTCAACTACTCCGTGTATAACTTTACGTTCATACTCCGTAGCTCCGTCGTCGCTTCCGTAAGTGTGTCCGTAAGGAGCGTAACTATTACCCGTAACCGCACGACCAACGATGGTTTCGTAAACGGTACAAGCAAGCATGTATCTGCCCTTTTCGTTAGCGTGGCATGTTTCATCACGGCAAAAACTCGTTTCCATTTTGGTAGAATTGCACACCGATGTACCATGCATATTAAACATAGTAACTGCCGTGGGGATAATAAATCTTACCCCGTGTTCTTCAACAATGCGGTCATGTACCGAAAGACTCATACTGTGCGCAAGGTCTGTGCTATCGTTATAGTTTGCAAGTTTACGATTGTTTTTACCTTCCATAAACCAAGGAGAAACCCACGTCATATGCAATCCAACTTCGACTTCGGGAAGCATTGATTCCATCATGGATAAAAATTTTGGAATATACGGAAACCAAGACTCGTACAAGCCCGCCACCGTGGAAGGATTTTGGAAGGTAACAATATCCCAATCTTCATCGTAAATAACGTCGTAAAAGGTAACGTTAGACTCGTCGGTAATACCGTTTTTATAATAGGTGTAAACGTTTTTTCTGTTGGAAATAAAGTCGTCGTGCTGTTCTAAGGTACAACCGCCGTAATAAAGAACGCCCGCAACGAAGTTGATACCGTCTGCCCTTGCGATTTCGTGAACGTATGCCATTGCATCTACCGAGAAAGAATTACCAACCATAAGAAGTTTAACGGTGGGAACTTCCGGTTTTTTTGCAACGTTTGAAATTCGTATATCGCTTATGGTTGCTTCTGCTTTATAACTTCGAAAACCTATCTGCGTACCCGATTGCGTGGTATTATGGCGACGTTTGGTCATAGAAGGAATGTTAGAACCTCCTAAATAAACGTTAATTTCTTGTTCGTCAACGATAAGCTTTACGTTTATCGTTTCGCCATTATAAGTTTGCTTTAACGTTTTTTGCTCGTCGTTAATATAGGTGTTTAAAAAACTGCGCAAAAAGATTTGGAAATAATTACTTCCTTCTTCACGCTTAATTTGAACGTTTAAAGCGTGAATTTGTTGATATCCGTGACCGGTGTTTTTAGCGTGGAAATAAACACCATGATTTATTTCTCCGGTAGGAGAATCTGGGGTGACAGAAAATTCAATTTCCATAACACTTGAAGAGAATACACTTTCATGAATCATGGCTTTTTGTTCTCCATCTTTTGAAGAAACAAGAGATCCGTTTACAATACGCATATCTTCAGAACCCGAATGATAAAAGCTTAACTGCTCTTCTTTTATGCCAACCTGTTCAAATATTTCAGCACTCACAATGTTTTTCTCTTGGTCAAGCATTTCTTTACTGTTAGATGCTTCACTTACGACAACGGGAAAAGATATCAACGAAAGACAAGCAAACAAGCAAGTAAGTAATCCAAGAACCTTTTTCATTAAACGTTCCTCCATTTTCTTCTAAGCGTTACTACGACTGCAATAACGAGTAAAGAAAGGACTTCAATAGGCATACAACCGCCAACCGAACCGCTACAAGATTGTACACTTTGAATTTTATCAAATTTCGCATATAAGGTAACGTTTTTACCCATAGAAGCATCTAAGCTTTCAACCTTTGAATCGAATTTGTCGTCTAAATACCAACCGCCGAAAGTATAACCTTCTTTAACTGCGACAACTAAAACGATTTGTCCGTCTTCTACGGTATACTCCGTAACAGCACCTTCTGCCAAAACACCTCCGTCCACTTGGTAGGTTACGGTATATTTGCAAGGGCTATATTTTGCGTAAAGGGTAACGTCGTTGAGAACTTCTTTTAAAGAGTTAACTTTATTTTCGAAATCTTTTTCTAAATACCAACCGTCTAACACATAATGTTCTTTAACTGCAATTGCAAGATCAAAATTATCTTCAACGGTATATTCTGTTGCGTAACCTTCTTCCAAAGTTCCACCGTTTGCATCCCAAGTGATAAAATATTTAACAGGTGTAAATTTTGCATATAAAGTAACGTTTTCAGCTTGTTTTACGTCAAAGTTTTCAACTTTGTTTTCGAGTTGAACGTCTGCATACCAACCATCAAAGGTATAATGAGCTTTCCATGCATCAACAAGAACGACTACGTCTTCTACCGTATAAGAAGTAACTGCGTTATCTTCGGTCATAATACCATCGTTTAATTGATAGTCGATAGTGTAAACGTTGACGGTAAATTTTGCATAAAGTTCTACGTTTCCGGTAGTTCCCTGTAAAAGCATAGAAACTTGATTGCGGAAATCTTCGGTGCGATACCAACCTTCAAAGGTGTAACCAGCCTTTTCGATATCGTGAAAAGTAACAGCCGTTAAGATATCGTACGAGTCTACGTTTTCTTGCGATTGAGTTCCTCCATTGCAATAATACGTAATGCTATAAGTTACCAATTGGTATTTTGCATAAAGTTTTTTAATTGCCGTTGTAAAAGTTGCGTCTTCTTCAACAGGAATAGTGTGATCAGCATCTAAATAATATCCGACAAACTCATAACCGTCAACCGATTGCGTTGGAGCGGGAATAACTAAACCTGATTCGCCAACTAAAGCAGGCATTTCCATTCCTATATTTGCTTCAACGGGGATTTCAATCATTCCAACTAAAGCGTCAATATAAGAAGCAACCTCCAAAGCACTTAAACCTCCTTCTGCAATCGTAAGGTTTGCTATTGCAAGAGTTTGAGTATTCATCTCTTGATCTCGAGATTTTCTTACGAACGTTTCACCGCCCTTTAATTCTGCTTTTTCGCTAAATAAAGCAACTATTTTTGCAACCACAGAATCTTCGCCGTTAGAAAGATAATTTTCAATTATTTCTCCGTTGACGTAAACTTGAATAGAAGAAACTTCTTTATTGACCACAACGCTAACAATTTGCCATTCTTCTTTAAGAAGAGCAGAAGGATTGCTTGCCGCCACCGTTTGATAATTTGTACCGTCGTAATAAGCGATACCACCTAAGTTAACGTAAGCGCCCTTATTTTCGCCTTCTACTGCAAAAAGGTTTTCTTCTGCACTTGCATTCGCTACGTCAAGAACTCTTTGTTTTAAGTGGAAAGATACGCCCTTGTTTGCTTTAGTTAAGGCGTAACCGTTCTTTGCGTATATTGCAAGATAAGAACCGTCGTTTGCAAACGAAACAGCATTAGGAACAAGGGTTTCTTTTGCTTGTAAAACGCCCGTACCGTGAACGTAAGATAAATATTCGTCTTTTTCGAGCCCTTGGACTTTTACTTCTGCAACCTTTTGAGCATAATACGCATACGCTTCGCTTGCGCCGAATTCTTTATCAAAGAAAGCCACGTCCGACAAGCATAAAACCTTTTTATTCCAAGAAGCACTAGAAGATCTTTTGTTTCTTAAAATAATTTCTCCGTTTTCTGCCGTGAGTTGAGCGGCAAAAGTATCGGTTGCAAATTGCATATATTCGCCAACCTCAGCCGAATACGCTCCGAAGTATTGTTGAACTTGAACGCCGTTTTCGTAAACGTGAATACTTTGATTAGAAATAGTAATTATAATAAGTCTTTCTTCTTCTTTCTTTAAAACTTGTTGATGGGCGTTTCTTACTATAGCAGTACGGGTAAGTTTAGTTTCGCCTTCTATATAGCGGTAAATATCCATTTCTCCCAAACAAATATTTGCGTTTTCGCCTTTATCGTTAACAGCCGAAAGTAAGTTTTCTAAATAACCGGAATCGTCAACCAAAGAAACTCTTTGTTTAAACGCAATGGTCATAGTTCCGTTTTGGGATAAAACCGCACCGTTTTTAGCCTGAATTTTAACAGACGAAGTAGTATCGGTAAACTTAAACGCATTGACGTTATCGGGATCAGTAACCACACCCTCGCCTTCGACTACTGCTCCGTAATCGTTATGGCTTGATTTAAAAACGCCGTTTTCATAAGTAATTTCAAATTTTTCTACAATATTTGTACCTTTGGCGTATTCAACCTTTCTTTGCTCAAATATATTGGCTATTTCGCCTTCATCTAAAAGTTTTCCGTAAACTTCTAAATTAGCCATATTGACCGTTGTTGTCATAAGACTCGTCTTGCTTGTAGCCCCCTTATGAACGCCGAGGGAAGTCCCTGGAGTACTTAAAACGTCAAGGAAAATTTCCGCAGTTTTTTGACCTGTGGTAGTGGTAACACTATAAAGGATTTGTCCGTTAGCATACCAATTAATACCACTTGCAGAAAGAGTAATAACTATTTCTTTTGCTGCAGTTGTTAACGCTTTATAGCCTTCATCCGCATCTTTAGTTAAAGCTTGCAAGGTCTTACCTTTTGCCGAACGATAGTAAAGACCGCCCATACAAATATAAGCCTCTCTACCGTCTTCTGCAACTACACCAAATAGCTGTTCGTTTTTTTCCGTTCCGTTATTTTCCGCTCCTTGAACGTTTGTTGAACTTTTATAAGTAAAAACCAAACTCAAGCTTCCGCCCGCACTTGTAAAAGCCTTATCCTCAGGAGCAGTTACGGTGTAATAAGCATCTGCATCAAAACGATATCCGTTTTGCAAACCTTCTGCAGGAGTAATTTGGCCATTCGTTTCAACGGTGTATCCACCGCTTGCCAAAAATTCGCCGTTTGCATAATTCACTTTTATAGCGAGTGCAGAATCAGCTGTGTTATCAGCAAAAACAACGCCTACACCTACGGTCAAAGTGAAAAGCGAAATTATCACACAAATTAATGCAATAAATCTTTTCTTCATGATGTTTTCTCCTTGTAATTAATTAAAACTATAAATTTTAATAAAATATAGCCAATATTGGTTGACTTGACTATATTCTAACATTATAATAATATTGTGTCAATACCAAAAAACACGAGCTTATATCCCAAAAATTGCTATGAGGAAATCGCATGGGAACTATTTTTAAAATACAACAAAACATGACCGGCAACAAGCGTTCGAAAATTATTTACAACAAAGAACGCTCTATGCTGCAACACTTTTTATACCAATGCAGACACGTAGGTTACGAATATAACGAAAAGGGATACTACATAGAGCGAGAAAACGGCGTTACCTATCTTATTGCATATACCAAAAGCGGGTCTGCCACCTTGCAATATGAAGGCGAAACTATAACGCTATCATCCGGAAGTTTAATTTTTATAAGTCTTGCAAATCATAGTGTAATTTCAGCACCCGATACCCCGTGGGAAATTTACTTCGTTCACGCATTTGGACCGGAAATTGATGCAATTTATAAAAATTTTTACCAAAATAACGGTTGCCATTTGCAAAAATTTAATCCTAAAAAATTTATAAACGGCATACTTAATATGTACGAAGAATATAAAAAGGAAGAAATAAACCATTATTTAATTTCTTCTCTGCTCTATTCTTTGCTTATGGATATTTTAGGACAAAGTAAACCCTCCGAATACGATTACTCTATTAAGAAATCTATTGAATATATGGAGCAACATTACTCCGAACCCTTTGACATAAACGCCCTTTGCCAATTACTGTTTTTATCAAAATCGCACTTTATACATAAATTTCACGCTCAAATAGGAATGTCCCCAAAGCGATATTTAACAAATTTAAGAGTTCAAAAAGCAAAAAGATATTTGGGACAAACAAAAAAATCTATTGCAGAAATAGCACTTCTTACCGGATTTGAAAACGAAAAAAATATTTATTACGCCTTTAAAACCATAGTAGGTTATTCTCCAACCGAATTTCGTGCAAATCTTTATTAATTTTAACGTTTCCAACAAAAACAGTTTATTTTGTAGTCATTATATAATTTATCTAATATAATTTATCTAAAAACAAACCGTCGTTTTTAAGCGTTGCGCTTAAAGATATATTTTTTCTCTAAGACAAAAAACCGTTTCTCTCTCTCCGAAAGAAACGGTTTTATTTTTATTTGTTTAATTAAATTCTACCACGTCTTACGAATAATTTGTAACTGTAAAAAAGTTTTATTCGGAAGTCTTTTCTTTTAATTCTTTAGAACGAAATTCTTGTCCGTAATAATCGGTAACAACCGACCTTATGGGGTTAAACGCTATTTTTTTAAGACGTAAATTTTCTTCTTTTAACTTAAATATCTCTTCTTTTAAGTTCTTTATCTCTTCTCTTTCGTTTTTAACTATAGACTCCACAAGCCCGTCTATTGCGTCTTTAAGTTTGACGTATAAATAACCGTTATTGACCTTTTTACAGCTAACGTGTTGCTTAACCCCGCCAAAATCTTTAAATTCACTTTCTTTTGCAACCAAAGTTATAAGCGTTGGTTTTTTTGCCAAAATATTTCGATATTTATTTTGGTATCTCAAAGCAAGCTTTTGATCTCCGTTTGTATAATCGGTTATACTTCTTCTTACAGACTTGCCTTTGCTTTTGCCGTCTAAAACCGCCCTGATTAATTCTTTTTCTTCTTTATCGGTAAACTTTACCACCTCGCTTGCCTTTAAATTAGTCCCTTGCAAAAACTCTTTTGCCGTACAATCTCCAACTTGAGCCTTGGATAAAAGCGAATAATAAAAATTTCTTACGCTTCCTTTTGCCCTGCCGTGCCTTTTTGCAAACTTTTCGAAAACCTTAGATAACCCTCCGTCGTTTTGATCGCAAGAGGAACACATCTGGACGAGTTCTTTAATTTCTTCTATACTAAATCCGTTCATTTAACACCTCCGTTTGGTTATATTGTTGACTGATTTTTGTTATTTAATACACTTTAATTATAAATTCATAAATTGCAAGTTTTGCATATATAATGTAATATGTTTTATTTTTATTCTGCGTTACCGTCAGCCATCAAAATAAACGGAAAATACTGCGGTACAGCGACAAAAAACTTATTGAGCCTTGTGGTTAAAGACGGAGATTTGGTGGAAGTTTTACCTATCGACTGTGACCGTAGTTTTTTTTGGTTTATTGCAGGGAAGGACTTTGACTGCCAATTTATAGACAGATTTTTTTTAAAAGAAGACGTTTTTGTTTGCGTTAAAAACTTTCCGCCCGCAAATAGAGATTTTTCTTTGCCTATAAAAAGACAAACAAAAGTTGCAAACGAAGAAATATCCGTAGCCGTAATAATCGATTCTTCTATAAAACTTATAATAGAAACCAACACGAATATGCAAATTTTACCGCTAACGCATCTTCCAAACAAGTTAAATACGTACGAAATTTGCAATCTTAACGGACTTTACTTAATAATAGAACTTATCTCAAAAAAACGCACGGTAATAGCCTTAAAGACGGACGAAAAACTTAAGCTGTGCTTTAAAAAAACGGTGGATTTTTTATCCGTATCGGACGTCGTTACGACTAAAACTTTTGCCGACACTTTAAGATGCCATGAGATAACGACTAAATGGCAGCCAAGCAATCCTTTTAAACTTATGCAAAGCGATGCCAACTGTAAGTTTTCTATAGAAAATTTTAAAGATAATCTTTTGCCTTTTTTATTTATGGAAGAGCTTTCCGTTGGCGGAAGTTTAGAAGATTTTTTGACGGAAGACCTTTTAGCGGACGCAGTTTCTCTTAAAGAATACGTTGGAACGATAGAAACGTTTTTTGTTTCTCCTTACGAAGAAGACCAACTAATAGCCCTTGCACAGGGCAAGCCTAAAATATTTAAATTTGATTTAGAAAAAAGAAAGATTTGCAATTTGACGATTTTAAACGAATAGTTTTTTATCTCGTCGAAACTTTTAAACTTAATACTTTTTTGTTTTTTATTTTCGTATAAATACGGCGACCTACTCTAAGTAACAGAGTTGGTCGCCGTTTATATTGCCGTATATTGGCGTTTATTGCATAGTTTTATAAAAATTAGCGATTTTTTTATTGACCGCAATCGTTATTGGTGTTATAATTTAATAACAAGTAAATTTATTTACTTGACTACTTTGAATAAGGATTTTATTAGACTGACGTTATGATAAGCAAAATTAAAGCTTTTTTAACTAAATATCCAACGATTGCAGAAATAATACGCTTTTGCATTGTCGGAGGCATTGCAACCGTAGTGGATTTTTTGGTGATGGGCGTAGTTTTATACGTCTTTGACCCTTCTTTATACCCAAACTTTTTTAACGTATTTATTGGAGGAAAGGGAGATCCTTCGTTGACGGCAAACATGGTCGGCACCGGTTGTGGATTTATCGTAGGACTTATATTTAACTATATTCTTTCGGTAGTCTTTGTGTTTATAAGCAAAGGCAATTCTAAATCCACCACAGGATTTTTACTCTTTGCTCTCTTGTCCGCCGTAGGACTTGGAATACATGAAGTCGGAATGTTTTTATTAAACGACTTATTGGGTATAAACGAGTGGATTGTAAAAATTATTTTGACGGTAGTCGTTTTGGTTTACAACTACGTTTCCAGAAAACTCTTTATATTTAAAGACAAAAAAACTAACCCTGATAAAATCGAGGAGCAAAAATGAGAAAAATAAGCATCGT
Source organism: Christensenellaceae bacterium (assembly GCA_045589135.1). GTDB lineage: Bacteria > Bacillota > Clostridia > Christensenellales > Borkfalkiaceae > CAKQKQ01. The sequence continues at coordinate 8,352 of JAZNFL010000217.1, read as the reverse complement.
AGTACCGTGTTATAACGAACAAGCTGCAATTGAAAAGTTTTATACTGCTATATTGCCCGTCCTTGCAAAAACGGAAATGGATTACGAATTGATTTTCGTAAACGACGGAAGCCGAGACGACACTTTAGAAAAATTAAAAAATCTCGCAAAAAAGGACCAAAAGGTTAAAGTTCTTTCTTTTTCGAGAAACTTTGGTCAACAAGCGGCAATTTTGTGTGGATACAGACACGCAACCGGCGATTGCGTAATGGAACTCGACGCAGACCTTCAAGACCCTGTAGAAATTATTCCTCTTATGATAGAAAAGTGGAAAGAAGGCTACGACGTTATACACGGAAGAAGAACGAAAAGAAAGGGCGAATCTTTATTTAAAAAATTAACCGCTTCCGTATACTATAAGTTCCTTGATAAAATTTCTGCGGTTTCTATACCAAGAGATACCGGGGATTTTAAGCTTTACGACAAAAAAGTTATAGAAGTAATTACCGGCATGACGGAAAAAAACAAATATATCCGTGGTCTTGCTTCTTGGGTAGGATTTAAGCAAACGTTTATCAATTTTGAACGCAACGAGAGATGTGCAGGAGAAACAAAATACACCTTAAAGAAAATGGTAGGACTTGCAAAGACGGGTATTTTATCCAACAGCACTTGGCCACTTACTCTTTCTTTTAAGGTTGGACTTATCGGTGCGTTTTTATCCTTTGCATGCTTCGTTACCTTTATCGTTTTAGCTTGCTTAAAGATCTTTTTACCTTTGACTGCTTGGCTCTTCCCTACCATTACGCTTTTAGCCAGCGGACTTTCTATCTTTAACGCAATTACTAACCTTTATATCGAAAAGATAAACAACGAAGTACAAAACAGACCGGAATATATCGTTGCAGAAAAAATAAATTTGGAAGAATAAACTTATGAAGTTTTTTGAGTTTTTTAACAAGATATCTAAAAAAACGAACGAAGCGAGCACTCTTAAAGCTTGGCTGATAACGGCGGGCGTAGCGGTTTGCTCGCTACTTTTTGCCTTGTTGCCTTTTTTTGTTACAGGCACTTACAACGCTTGGTCGGACGGCCCTGCCGATGCCGTTACCCAAGGCATTACCTACTTAAAACACGTCGAAAACTTTGGTTGGCTTAAAACTATCGGAAGTTACGACTTTTATATCGGTTTGGGTGCGGATTACTTGACGAGTTTGTCATTCTTTTCTTTGTTCGATCCGTATAACGTTTTCTTTTTTATATTGCCTTTTTCTGACGTAGCAAACTATACGATAACCATGTGGCTTAAGCACTTAACTTGCGCTTTGACGATGTTTGCTTACTTAAAATATAAAAAAGTAGACAACTTTAAAGCAACCGTTTTATCCGTTGCGTACATGCTTACAGGCTTCGTCGCATTTACCTTTTTAAGGCACTATAATCTTACGGCCGGACCTATTTACTTCCCTCTTATTATAATGGGAATAGAAAAAATCTTCGAAGGCAAAAGACCTTTCTTACTGATTGCCTCCGTCTTTATTTGCTTAATGACTAACTTTTACGTCTTCGTTTCTGTTAGCATTTTTGCAGTAGCGTACGCAATAGCTTATTATTTTTATCAATGCTCTTTATCCGGAGAAAAACGCTCCTTAAAAGGCTTTTTAACAAAACTCGTCCCTATTGGCTGTTTTTATCTCTTAGCCGTAGCGCTTGCCGGAATGATGATTCTACCTAACGCTTACGCTTACTTAAACGCAGCAAGAAGCGCTTCTAAAGGCTTAGAGTTTTTTGATTTTACAGTATTTTTGACGAGAGGACTTTCTTTAACTTTGCCTATAGCCGGACAAACGTACAGCGCTATGCAATTAAATCCTGCGCTTATCGTCCTTGCTTTATACGCAGTGTTTAAAAAGGACCACAGATACAGCATTTACAGAATATTCGTCGTAGTTTTAACTATCGGCTATATGATACCTTTGTTCGGATATATAATGAACTTCTTTAACTACACAAACAACCGCTGGTCGTTTGGATTGAGCTTCTTTATATTCGTTCTTATCGGTATGCAGACGACCAACGAAGAAGATACGGTTTATAGCGAAGCCCAAGCCGTAAAGATAAACAGAACGGTTTTAATTTATCTTGCGACTATGCTCGCTTGTGTTTTACCTGCTTTATCTATGTTCTTCGAATACGACCTTATAGGTATTTTTGCTTGTATTGCCGTCGCTTTACTTATAGGCTTTGCAACGTATAAAATTATAAAGAGCGGAAAAACTATAAAGTGGTTAAGAAAGTTTTATAAAACCTCTACTTTGTTTGCTTTAGCCTTCGTTATGACGATAGGATATAGCCTTATTTTCTACAGTTGGTATATAAGCCAACACGTAACGGGTGTGGAAAAATACAACAGTTTGGTTTCTCAAGAAGAAGAATACGTACACGGATTAAACCAAAACGAATATTTCCGTACCGATTCTGCATGCGAGGACACTTGGGGAAAAAGCTTCGAAAACCGTGGCGTAAACAACGAATACTACTCTACCCGTTCTTACAACAGTATTTCTAACAAATACGTTTACGAGTTTTTAAAAGAAAACGGAGTATATAATCCAACGCAAAATCTCGGCATTTCGGGATTGGACGAAAGATATTTACTCCAAACCCTTTTATCCGTAAAGTATACTTATAACGACAAGTGCCACCAATACGGATTTAGCAAAGTCGACGGATTTGACAACTTATATATAAACGACAATTACCTTCCTTTAGGTTTCTTTACCGACAAGACGTATTCTAGAGACTATTACTTGTCTTTAGAAACCTTAGAAAGACAGTATATTTTGGCAGACGGTGTCGTTTTAGATATTCCGGAAGGAAATAAAGACGGAACTTTACAAAGCAAAATTACTAAAATAGATTTGACGGAAGGAAAAGTTTCTTACACGCTTAAAGCTAACGATAAACTCACCTACAAGTCCGGCTCGCATTCTGCAAACGAAGTTTATTTGGTCGTACACGACGTAGAAAACGTCGACGGAACTACTAAAATCGACGTAAAAGTAAACGGAAGAACAAAACAGTATTGTTATTCTCCCGTCGGCGACCTTATGTATAGCGAACAACGCACTTTCTATCTTAACTGCGGAACTCTCGAAAGTACGACCGATTCTTTTGAATTCGAAATAAGTCTTGCTTCCGGCAAAAGTTTTACTTGCAGTAAAATAGAAATAGTTTCGCTCCCTTTTGCCACGGCAAAGCAATCTTTAGAATACTTAAAATCGACTGCTCATCTCGAAAATTTAACCGTAAACCCTAACGGAGTAAAGGGAAGTATTACCGCTCCAAAGGACGGATATATGCTTCTTTCTTTACCTTATACAGAAGGCTTTAAAGCATACGTCGACGGCAAAGAAGAACAAATTTTAAGAGCAGACACCGCCTTTATGGCTATTGAGCTTACTAAAGGAACCCACGAAGTAGAATTCGTATACCAAACTCCTTACCTTTCTCTCGGCAAAAAAGTTTCTTTATTTGCAGTAATAATTTTAGCTTTAGTCGTAATATGCGATACCGTTTGGCGCATAATAAAAACTAAGGCTAAGTCACAATGTATGACTGATAAAAATTAAAGGGATTAGTTGCGAGCAAGATGGATTTTTACGAGATTTTTGCAAGGGGATTACCTTGACGGTAATAGGAATTGTAAAAAGCCGTAAAAAGACTAATATTGCGAAACAAATAAACCTTTAAATATCCGTCACAAGTTGTGGCATAGCCTAAACTAAAAAACAAAACGATTAAAAGAGGTTACAATGTTTTTTTACTATTTGTATTACGCTTCGGCGATTATTCTTATACCCGGTATAATTTTTTCTTTATACGCACAGTTTAGAGTAAACTCTACTTTTAAAAAATATTCTAAGGTTAGTTCTTTATCCGATTGGACGGCATCTGATATGTCGAGAATGCTTTTGGAGAAAAACGGCATTAACTACGTAAGCGTACAAAGGACGAGAGGACATTTGACGGACAACTACAATCCTTCTACGGAAGTTTTAAGTTTATCCGACAGCACGTATAATTCTAACTCTATAGCAGCTCTTGGCGTTGCCGCACACGAAGTTGGACACGCCGTACAAAAAAAAGAAGGCTACTTTTTGCTTAAATTGCGCTCCACTTTAGTTGCCGTAACAAATATAGGAAGCAGGCTTGCAATTCCTCTTGCTGTATTAGGTATCATTTTAGAAATCTTTGCAACTTCTACCTCGAGTTTTTCTTATACCCTTGGAGAATTTATCGTTGCATCGGCAATACTTGCGTATTCTTTATCTTCTATCTTTGCCTTTATAACTTTGCCGGTAGAATTTAACGCAAGCAAAAGAGCAAGTGCCATGCTTTACCAGTCCGGAGTTTTAACCGAAGCCGAAACCCGTCAAGCAAACCAAGTTTTATGGGCTGCAGCAATGACCTACGTTGCGTCGTTAGTTCTTTCTCTTCTTTACCTTTTAAGATTTATTTTAATTCTTTCTAAATTTACAAGAAGGGACGACTAAACCGCCAAATCATAGTAAAAACAAAAAAACAAATGGTAAAATTTTATAACAATTTTATAATTATAAAAGTTATACCTAATTTGTTTTTTACCAATACAATTTTAAATTATTTTATAAGTAAAAGCCCCAAAGCTCGCAAAAGGCGAACTATGGGGCTTTTTACAAAGTTTTATCTATTGTCGTATACGATTAAGCCATAGCATACCCGTACATTTGGGAAGGAACTATCCAGCCCTTGTCTTCTGCTTTTCTAAAATAATATTGAGCACGAACGTCGCTTTGGCGAACTCCAAGACCTTTGCTGTAGTTTAAACCGAGATAATATGCGCTTTCTGCATTTCCTAATCTTTCTGCACTCTTCCAAAAAGCTATGGCCTTTTTATAACTTTGCTCTACGCCTACTCCTCCGTAATAATTATGAGCCATTTCGCACATGGCGTCGGCACAACCCCTGCGTATTGCTCTATTTAAATAATAATTTGCTCTTTTTACGTCGACTTGCCCAAAAACACCCGTCAAATACATAACGGCTATAACGTAAGGCGCATCTGCATCTCCACCGTTATCCGAAAGTTTAAGCCAATGATATGCACTGCGCAAATTTTGTTCTGCTCCTACCCCCGTATAATAAGCCATACCTACTCTGTATTGTGCCTGAGAGTTTCCTAAGCATGCGAGATTTATATCTTGTTTATTCATAATTTTTCCTCCAAACGGTTTTTACAACTACATTATATTGTTTTAAATATGACAACATATTGTCAAGTTATAAAAATTTTTAAAGAAATTTATAAAATTTTGTCTTTTAAGAATAATTTTCGACAAAACTCGCAAACTAATACCAAAGGAGGAAAGTATGGAATTTTTACAATCTAAAACCTACTCTAATCTGGCACGTAGTTATGCCGGAGAATGTATGGCAGGTATGAGATATCAGATTTTAGCCGACATGGCGCAAAACCAAGGGTATAAAACCGTTTCTGACGAATTAAAATATATCGCTAAAAACGAAACGATGCATGCCAAGAGATTTTTTCAACTGTTATTAAAATACGCCAAAGAACAGGTTAATATAGACGTCAACGCTGGATATCCTTTCGATGGAGAAACTTTAGAAAGCGGGCTTAAAAAATCTATACAAGCCGAAGACAACGAAGGAACGCTTATTTATAGACAATTTGCTAAAGACGCCCGAAAAGAAGGGTACGAAGACGTTGCGACGGTTTTTGAATTAGCTGCTGAAGTAGAACTTATCCACAGAGATAAATTTGCATATCTATCGAAGGCCTTCGACACGGGAACTCTATACACAAACGCCCAAAAAAGGACTTACGTTTGTTCGCAATGTGGACACACGTACGAGGATTACGAAGCGTGGAAAATATGCCCGCTGTGTAATTCGAGTCAAGGCTTTGTAGAAATAGAATATCCGTACGAAAAAAACTGTGAAGAAAAACAAGACCAACACAACAGAAAACAAGTCTAAGACGAATAGCAAAAACAGTAGCAAAAATTGCAAGTAATGAAGAAACGCAAAAAAACTAAAACTTTTATACCGACGGACATGTCGTCTTTTACCGATCCTCTCGGCAGTTATACGGGCAATTACCTTTTAGGCAATTACGAAGAACCCGTACAAGACGTAGACGATCTCTAAAATTTAAGTGACTAATTAATTTTAAACACTATTATATTTAGTTGAGATATAACGACACCTCCAAAGTATATAAAAAAAAGAAAAAGAATAACGAAATTTTTTCGTTATTCTTTTTTGTTGTTCTGTAAACCGCACGTTCTATATGCCATACACGCACGCTTTCTATAATAAATACACAAAAAACATATCTAAATTTTGCGTTCTTTAAAAATATTAATTAAAAATTATCGTTTATTTCTTTTTGTATTCGTATAATCTGTAAAGTTTTTTAGAAAGACTTCCGGCATAGACATTGGCAAAAATAAATTTTTCTAACCCCTTTAACTCGTCTATATATTTTTTAGGCGTTAAAACGTGTTCTTTTACGAATACGAGGTTATCCTTTTGATACTCTTTTGGATCGTCTACGCCGTACACGACTAAAACCCCTACGTCTTTTATCGGGTTTTTATGTTTGGACATCTTTACTGCAAAGGTGGTATAACAATCTACCAAAAGGTCGACAAATTTAAATTTTAGACATAAACTCTCGAACAAATTTTGCATTTCTTTAACAGTCAAATACATGCTGACGCCTTCCATAATTACTATGGCGGATTGGTCTTCTTTTATCCTTTCTAACCATTTGCAATCTCTTGCATCACCCGCAATCATTTTATAGTCGTCGGTTTCTTTGTAATATCTCTTTCTTTCTTCGATAACTTCGTCAAAATCCACGTCGTACCACTTGTGGCTTTTAGTTTCTACTCTACCTATTCTTCCGTCCATACCGCAACCGATATGGATTACAACAGCCGACGAGTCTTGTTGCAGTTTGTCCTTTAACCACTCGTCGAATACGGCAGAGCGAATACCCATATAGTAAGCCAGCCATTTGGATTTTGTTTTTCCTTTGAGCTTAAACCCTTCCGCTTGCCAAATTTCTTCTGCTTTTTTGTCTTTTATAAACAGTCCCTTTTTACTGACGTAAGATTTTCCGTACAAAGGGATATATAACGTCTTATTTACACTATCCATAATTTTTATATAATTTATCGGCTTTACCGCCACCATTTTAATCTTTAAAAACTTCTTTTAAAAACGCAATTCTTTCTTCTACCGCCTTTTTTACTATACTGCTTTTGGCAACAAAATCAAAGCCGTGTATCGTTCCTTTGGTTTGATAAGTAAAGACCTTTACCCCGTCCAAAGAAAGTTTTTTTGCATACTCTAAGGCCTCGTCTTTTAAGCAATCGTACTCTGCGGTTTCTACGTAAGTTGGCGGATATCCTACGAAGCTTTTTTGCAACACGGGAGAAACCGTAGGCAATAGCTTTAATTCTTCTTTATCTAAATAATACTTCCACATCTTTATGTTTAGTTTAGAATTCCACACCGGCACGTCGTAAAAGGTCTCCATAGACTTGGTAAGCATTCTTGCGTCCGTCGCCGGATACACGAGCATTTGAGCAGACGGCATGGGCAAAACTTTTTCGTTTGCGATTTTATTAAGACAACACGCAGTTAAATTTCCTCCTGCGCTATCCCCTGCAATGCAAATCTTTTTAGGATTTATTTGTAATGCCGTGCTGTTGTTTAAAACCCACTCGTACGCCCCGCAAACGTCGTTTAAAGCCGTGGGATACTTGTTCTTTGGAGAAAGTCTATAATCCAAAAACAACACCTTACAACCGCTCTCCTTGGCGTATTGCTTTGCAAGTCTATAATGGCTTGGCGCAGCCTTAAAGACAAACGCTCCGCCGTGCACGTAAATTAAACAAGGATATTGCTCTTTTTCTTCTTTTGGAGAAACCAAATAACACTTTATAAACTTGTCGTCAAAAGTCTTTATTTTGACCGGTCTACTCTCTACGTCGTCGTCGGACTTCATTTTATACAAGCTTAAAAACGCGGTAGAAAACGGAAAAACAATCTTCGAAAGCGGAGATTTAAACCAACTTATGGAAGAAAATTCTTTATCTATGGGATACTTCTTTTTCATATCATTTTCTCTCCTTGCGTTTTTCTTTTAACCTATTTACGTATTTATATAAAATAAACTTTGCCTTATATAAAATAATATTTGACAAAAGCTCTTTGCTTAAAAAACAATCGTATAGGCATAACATCTTGCTTTTTAAGAGCAAAATCTTTATTGATTATTTGCATCATAATATTTTT
>JAZNFL010000216.1:0-4517 GCA_045589135.1 Christensenellaceae bacterium | reverse complement strand
TAAATTTGTTTTGTGAAAAAATTTTAAAATACGGCTAAAAAAACGAATTTTAATTGCAAAAAAATTGCTTAATTCTATATTAAGGAGTATAATTATTTTATTCGATTTTAAAAGAGAGATTATTATGGCAAAGACGATAGACATGACCAAAGGTTCGCCTTTTAAAACTATATTTAAATTTGCAATACCCATAGCGCTTAGCTTTATGTTGCAACAATTATATAACTTAGGGGACTCGTTTATAGTTTCGTTTTCCAGAGGTCCGGACGTCGTAACTGGAGTCAATTTGACGGGCTCGATAACCTTTTTGGTGTTGGGCTTTGCGCAAGGTCTTGCGGCGGGATTCGGCATAGTTTTAAGTCAGTTCGTCGGGGCAAAAGATACCGAAAAAATGAAAAACAGCTTGGCTACGTCGATAATTCTTTGTGCGGGTATTTCTGTCGTCGTGTCCGTTGTGGCAACTCTTTTGGCAAGACCTATGTTAGAGTTGTTAAAGACGGATAAAGCCTTTATAGAGTATTCCGAACAGTACATAAAAACCATTTTTATCGGCATGGGCTTTACGGTATTTTATAATTTTTCTGACCAAGTAATGCGTGCCATGGGGGATAGCAAAACCCCGTTATTAATACTTATTTTGTGTGCGGTTTTAAATATTTTACTCAACTCTTTGCTTTTTGTAACAAATTGGGGCGTTGCGTGGGCAGGTTGGGCGACTGTTATAAGCCAAGGCGTTTCCGCCGTAGTCGGCTTCTTTATAATATTTAAAAAGTTCGAAGTATTGCATTTAAAAAAGAAAGATTTTAAGTTTACTTTTAAGTTTGCTTTAAAACATTTTGCCACGGGGCTTCCGATGGCTTTCCAATTTATGATAACGGCTATCGGTTGTATGATTCAACAAAGAGCGTTTAACGTTTTAGGAGAAGAATACCAAATGGCGCAAAGCACTGCAAGTAAAATAGATAATATTTTTGGACAGGTATTTAATGCAATCGGCAGTGCTATGGCTACTTATTGTGGACAAAATTACGGTGCAAGACGGCTCGATAGGATAAAACAAGGTTTTATTGCAAGTTTAGGCGTCGGCGCTATTTGTATGATTTTTGCAACCGGTGGAGCGATAGGGTTAAGCTATCCCTTGTCTAAACTTTTACTTTCGGGTGTGGATAATAAAGTATACGACCACGTGTTTAGATACTTGCTTATTCAGTCTTGCGGATATTACTTTTTATTTCTCGTGTTTATGCCAAGACAGGCTTTGCAAGCGATGGACAAAGGCGTACACGCAATGTTTGGTGGAGTTATAGAACTCGTAATGAGATATGCAACGTCTATAACTTTAGCCGTTTGGTGGGGATACCCCGGAGCGTGTTTTTCTAACGTGTTGGCGTGGACGGGTGCAGCAATTTATCTCGTTATAACGTTTATCGTTCAATACAGCAAAGAAGTTAAAAAATTTTCTAAAGAAGAAGTTGTTTTAGCCGTATAGTTTTGTCTTTTTTAAAGCAAGCGTTTTGTGTGAATTTGGTAAAAATTAAACAAAAAAGGCAATTGACAGAGTTTTTCTTTAAGTAAGCGCCGTTTTAAAGGAGCATAAAAAGAAAACAAAACGCTCGTTTATATAAAAACAAACAAAAAATAAACCCGCTACGTTTTGCCTAAAAGTGCAGGTGGCGGGTATTGTATTAAAGTGGTAAAATTGTATTAATAATTTAAAATTTGCAATTAATTTTTAAAAGCGTTTTTGCGCAATTACAATAAATTAATCGCTAAAAAAATAAAATTAATACTTTTTGCAATAAAAATTAGAATAATTGCGTTTAATAAGTGCAAAGGTAAAGGTAGAATATGGACGGAAGAAAAGTAGACAAACTGCTTGTCAGGATGTCCCAAGGGGACAACTTAGCGTTTTCCGAACTGTATCAAAAGACGAGTAAAGGAGTTTTTTCTTTTCTTTACACGTACTTTCATAACTATCACGATACAGAAGACGCCATGCAGTCGGTATATTTAAAAATAAAACGGAATATTTCTTTATACAAGCCGGGGACAAACGGTAGAGCATGGATGTTGCAAGTTGCAAAAAATCATGCTTTAAGCGAACTCAGGAAAAACAGTCGTGTTACGGGGTTAGATTCCGTACCCGAAGAGAGCTACGTTATGTCCGACGGCAGTATAACCGACCTTTTACAAAGAACTTTATCAGAAGAAGATTTTAGAATAGTAACTTTGCACGTTATTTGGAAGTACAAACATAAAGAGATAGCAGAAATTCTTAAAATGCCCGTAGGTACGGTAACGTCAAAGTATAAGAGGTCGCTTGCTAAAGTAAAAGAAAAATTAAAGGAGGCGCATCAATGATTTTTTGGAAAAATCGATGGAAGAAGCAATTGTCGCAAATGGTCCCAAAGCTTCGAGAAGACGTCCTTAACGAACCTTTACCCGTTACTACTACTAAAAAGGAAGAAGTAAAGCCAAGCTTTTTTAAATCTCCTGCTTTTTTTAGGCTGGCTTGCATATGCAGTGCCTTTATATTGGTCGTCACTTGTTCGTTGTGGGCTTTATCCGGTCGACAAGGTCAACCCAAAGATGGGTTTAAGACGGTAATGTCTATAGAAGTAAATCCAAGTATGACGTTTGTTTGCGATGACGACGGAAGGATAGAAACGGTTGTTTCTAACAATTACGACGCAGACGTAATTTTATCAGACGGCTCGTTTTTGCAAGAAGTTAAAAACTTAAAAATGGAAGACGGTGCAAAAATCTTCGTCGATTATTGTGCAAAGCTCGGATACTTCGATTTAGACGGAGTTGGCGGAGCGGTTAAAATAAGCACTGTCGAAAAAGACAAAGCACAAAATCTTTTAGATAAGACCAAGGAAAAGATTTCGGGATATTTTTCTCAAAAGGGTGTTTTTGCAATAGTCGTTGACGAAATAATTTCTTCCGAAGAATTTTTAAAGAAAAGTGGAATAGAAGAGCAGACGACTAAGGACGTCACCGAAGTTTTAAAAGAGAAAAACCCCGTTTATTCTAACAGAGAAGCTTCTCAAAAAACTCAAGAAGAAATAGAAGAGATTTACGGCAAAGAGTTTGCGGATTCTTCCGTAAAAGATTATTTAGCAGAAAAAATAGAACAAAACATTCAAAAATTATGTAAAAACTATCAAAACTTAATAGAGATAGAAGAATTAAACATCCAAATATTTAAGCACAAAGACAATCCGTTTATTTGGCTTAGAGATTATTGGTCGATATTGGCTCTTATCCATGAAGAACTCCCCGCGGATGCTTTATCCAAAGAATTTAAAGATCTTCTTAGAGATATAGAAAAATCTTTAGAACAATACCAAAGAGATTACGGAGTAAAAATTGACAGTTACGAGAGGTTTAAAGAGATTTTAAATCCGTATCAGAGTTTGGGGCTACAAAAGGGCGACGATTTAAAGGAAGTTCTTAAAGGCTTTACCAAAGAAAAATATAAAGAATTAAAAGAATCTTTCGTAAAAATTTTGACAAATATCGGAGTGGACGTTTCGGATATCGACCAAGCGGAAAAAATTCCTTCCACAAAAGAAGAATACAATCAAATGGTCGAAGAACTAAACAAACATCAGTTCGAAGATAAAAAAGAAAACAACAAAGATTCTTACGACAAACCAAGAGAAGAGATAAAAGACGGAGATTATAACAGCTTCGTAGAGCAAATAATCGAGCAATACGGATCTTTAAAAGAGTATTGGGATAGTTTACAAAAAGAAAAGAAGCGTCCTTTTTAGTCTTAGATTTATTGCGATATAAGATAAAGCCCATAAACTTTAATGATTTTTATCGGCTTTTGTTAAAACACGGTAGGTAAGTTTTTAGGCTTAGTTTTATAATTTATAGCCGTAAGGCGAAAAATTTGGGGATAAAAATGTTAAAAAGCCCAAAAGAAATTCGGATTTTTTATAGACTTAAAAAAATTTTTAACTTAATGCAACAAAAAGGCTTTTACCTGCGTTTAATAAACGAAAGAAAACAAAAAGCAAAAAGGTCGCTTGCTTAAACGTTTTCTTTACGGCAGGGGTAAACCTTGCATTTCGGATAGAAAGCTTGCAGAAGGCGAAAGAGCAAAAAGCTATCGCAATCCTGCAATATATAATATAGCGGAAAAGATTAAAATTACCTAATGGGTAAAGAATAAATAAGTACGCAAAAATTTCTATCTATAATTATGTATACCCTGTAATATTTTACCTTTATCCTTTATTTTATTTAAAAACCAAAGCCAATGGCTTTGGTTTTTAAATATTATATCGAAAAAATCCCCGCTATAAACGTTAGGCTATAATCTAATGCCGAATGGTCTAAAAAATGTATCGAAAAACCACCGTTTTGGCGGTGGTTTTAAAATTCTTTAAAAAATAGAGGTTTTATTAAAAAGGTTTTATCCCATCTCGTGACGGATATTTAAAGGTTTATAACTTTTCGATATTAGACTTTTACGGTTTTTTCAATTCTTATAAATGGCAAGG
>JAZNFL010000215.1:0-4261 GCA_045589135.1 Christensenellaceae bacterium | reverse complement strand
AAAATAAAACAAAATAATTTTGTAGGCGATTACGGTTGCAAAATAAAATTTTTTTGTGGTACAATATATATAAGGATATAAAAGCCTGTTTAAATGGGTACGATATCCAATAGGCTAAACAAATTAAGGATATAAAACTATTTAATTTGAAAATGTAATTAGTTATTGCAAGGGAGCAGATATGATTAAAGGCTATCAAAAACTTACTCTTTTAGATTACCCGGGGAAAATGGCGTCTATCGTTTTTACGGGTGGGTGTAATTTTAGATGTCCGTATTGCCACAATATGGATATCGCCCAAAACAAAGGAGAAGACGTCTTAGAAGAAGAGTTTTTTAATCATTTAAAAAAGCGCAAAAACGTCTTAGAAGGCGTCGTGGTTACAGGTGGCGAACCTCTTATAAGAGAAAATATCAAAGACTTTATACGCAAAATAAAAGAGTTAGGATACGCCGTCAAGCTCGACACAAACGGAAGCTTTCCGGATCGCCTTAAAGAATTGGTGGCGGAACACTTGGTCGATTACGTCGCAATGGACGTAAAAAACAGTTTAAAAAAATACCCCACCACCGTGTTGAACGGCTTTACCGGCGTAGATAAAATAAAAGAGAGCATAGATTTTTTAAAGCAAAATAACCTTCCGTACGAGTTTAGAACTACCGTCTGCAAAGAACTTTTCGAAGAAGAAGACTTCGAAGAAATAGGAAAGATGGTACAAGGCGCAGAAGTAATTTATTTGCAGGCGTTTAAAAAGTCAGAAGGGGTTACGGGTGGAGATTTTACCCCGCCGACACAAGAAGAAATGCAAAAATATCAACAAATCTTATCCAAATACGCAAAAAACGCTAAAATTAGAGAATAATTATTCAAAATGCATAAAAATTATTCAAAGCGACCACAATATGTTGTGGTCGCTTAAAAAAATTGTTACAATATTTTGTGCTTTTTCTCTTGACAGACACAAGGGTTGCGTGGTAATATATAATAGCTCGATAACCGAGAAAAAACTATTGAGGAGGAAAAATGTTTAAAGTAGTAAAAAGAGACGGACAAGAAGTAGATTTCGTTCTCAGCAAAATTGGCAATGCGGTAATTAAAGCTTTCGAAGCACAACAAGCGCCTTACACTCAAGATATGATAGATCTTATTGCGCTTAAAGTAACATCAGATTTTTCAAGTAAAATTAAGGACGGTTTGGTTTCCGTCGAAGACATACAAGACAGCGTAGAAAACGTGCTTGTACAAGCAGGTTATTCAGAGGTAGCAAAGGCGTATATTCTTTATAGAAAACAGCGTGAAAAGATCAGAAACATGAACACCACGCTTTTAGACTATAAAGAACTCGTAGACAGCTACGTAAAGGTAACCGACTGGAGAGTTAAAGAAAACTCTACCGTTACCTATTCTGTCGGCGGACTTATTCTCTCTAACAGTGGTGCAATAACTGCAAACTACTGGCTTTCGGAGATATACGACGAAGAAATCGCTCAAGCTCATAAAAACGCAGACATTCACATTCACGATTTATCCATGCTTACCGGATATTGTGCAGGTTGGTCTTTAAGACAACTTATAACCGAAGGTCTTGGCGGAGTAGTAGGAAAGATAACTTCTTCTCCTGCAAAGCATCTTGCAACCCTTTGTAACCAAATGGTAAACTTTTTGGGAATAATGCAAAACGAATGGGCAGGCGCACAAGCGTTCTCTTCTTTCGACACCTATCTTGCTCCTTTCGTTAAAGCGGATAACCTTTCTTACGAACAAACCAAAAAGTGTATAGAATCTTTTATTTACGGCGTAAACACCCCTTCTAGATGGGGAACTCAAGCTCCGTTCTCTAACGTAACTTTAGACTGGACTGTTCCTAACGACCTTGCAGAACTCAACTGTATAGTCGGCGGCAAAGAATTAGATTTTAAGTATAAAGATTGTCAAAAAGAAATGGATATGATAAACAAGGCGTTTATCGAGATTATGATCGCAGGTGACGCTCATGGAAGAGGTTTCCAATATCCTATCCCAACTTATTCTATAACTAGAGATTTCGACTGGTCCGATAAAGAAAACAACCGTCTTTTATTCGAAATGACGGCAAAATACGGAACTCCATACTTCTCCAACTATATCAATAGCGATATGGAACCAAGCGACGTAAGAAGTATGTGTTGTAGATTAAGACTCGACCTTAGAGAACTCCGTAAAAAATCCGGCGGATTCTTCGGCTCCGGAGAAAGCACTGGTTCGGTAGGCGTAGTTACCATCAACATGCCAAGAATAGCATACCTTTCTAAGACGGAAGAAGAATTCTTTAAACGTCTTGACAGAATGCTCGACATTTCCGCAAGATCCCTTAAAGTAAAGAGAACGGTTATAACCAAGCTCTTAGAAGAAGGTTTATATCCTTATACCAAGAGATATTTAGGAACTTTTGACAATCACTTCTCGACGATAGGTCTTGTCGGTATGAACGAAGCAGGACTTAACGCAAAGTGGCTCAGAAAGGATATGACTCACGTAGAAACTCAAGAGTTTACTAAAAAGGTTCTCAACCACATGAGAGAACGTCTTAGCGATTATCAAGAGATGTACGGAGATCTTTACAACCTCGAAGCAACCCCTGCAGAATCCACAAGCTACCGTCTTGCTCGTCACGACGTAAAACTTTATCCTGACATTTTGACGGCAAGCGACAGAACTATGGGTGCAGAACCATATTACACCAACAGTAGTAACTTACCTGTAGGTTACACCGCAGACGTATTCGACGCGCTTGACGTTCAAGACGATATTCAAACGCTTTACACTTCCGGAACGGTTTTCCATACCTTCCTTGGAGAAAAGCTTTCCGATTGGAGCAGTGCTCAAAAACTTGTAAGAACCATCGCAGAAAACTACAAGATTCCTTATTATACTTTAAGCCCAACGTATTCCGTTTGTAAAAACCACGGATATATAACGGGAGAAGTTTACGAATGTCCTCATTGTAAAGAAAAGACGGAAGTATACAGCAGAATAACGGGATACTATAGACCTGTTCAAAACTGGAATACCGGAAAGAGCCAAGAATTTAAAGAAAGAAAAGTTTACGATATGCAAGTTTCTAATTTAGAAGCAAAGGCAAACTCTTCTTGCGAAGTATGCGACGCTCCTTTCGAAGCCCCCGTTAAAGAAGAAACTGCAAATACCGAAGTATACGTAGAAAACGGCGTTCGCACGGTGCTTTTCACTAGAGAAAACTGTCCTAACTGCAAAATGGCAAAGATGATGCTCGACAAAAAGGGTATAGAATACGCTGTTTCTGATGCAGAAAAAGAAGCAGAAATGAGAGAAAAATTCGGCATTACGGCTGTTCCTACTCTCGTAGTAGAAAAGAACGGCGAGTACGAAAAGATCGTCAACGCTTCTAACATAAAGAGATTTATAGAAACTAATAATTAATTTTGGAGAAGTTTATGACAGACTTAATAGTCGTAGGAGGAGGAATAAGCGGAATGACCGCTTGCCTTTACGCCTTAAGGGGTGGTAAAAGCGTTATGCTTATCGAAAGCGAAAGCATAGGAGGACAAATTGCTTCTTCTCCGAGAGTTGAAAATTTTCCTTCCGTCAAAGAGATAAGCGGAGCAGAGCTTGCGGATAAAGTTTTTGAGCAAATAACTGCTCTTGGTGCAGAGATCACTCTTGACAAAGTCGTAAAGATAGAAAAAACTGACGACGTATTTACCGTCGTTACCGAATACGGAGAACAACTCCAAAGCAAAGCGGTAATTTTGGCAACGGGGGTAAAGCATAGAAAACTCCTTGCTAAAAACGCCGAAAAATACGAAGGCAAAGGAATTTACTATTGTGCAGTGTGTGACGGAGCTTTTTATAAAGGCAAAGACGTTGCAGTCGTAGGAGATGCAAATTCTGCGCTTCAGTATGCGTTGTATTTATCCAATATATGTTCTTCCGTTACAATCGTAACTTTATTCGACAGACTTTTTGGCGACAGTTGTCTTGCGGACAAAGTGCGTTCTTTAACAAACGTCAAGATAATCCACAACAAAAACGTAATAGAGTTTAATGGAGAAGAAGTCCTTAAAGAAGTCGTTTACGAGGATACTTTAAGTAAAGAAATATCTTCTTTAAAAGTAGACGCAGTATTTATTGCGATAGGACAAGTTCCGGACAACCAAGCGTTTAAGGATTTATGCGATCTCGACAAAAACGGATATATCGATTCTGACGAAGCTTGTTTTACCAAGACAGAAGGATTGTTTGT
>JAZNFL010000214.1:0-3350 GCA_045589135.1 Christensenellaceae bacterium | reverse complement strand
CGTCATAAATTAAATTATTACACAGGAGGAGAAACTAAATGAATTGGTGGATCAATTTTTCTTTAATGGAAAAAATTTGCTTTTGCATAGCAACGCCGTCATCCGTATTAATCCTTATAATGATCGTCTTGATGATCTTTGGTATTGGCGGAGAAGCAGACGTAGATACCGACGTAGACACCGACGTATCGTTTGACGGAGATCCGAGCCTGGCATTGTTTTCTGTAAAAACCGTCTTATCTGCGTTTTCTATCGGTGGTTGGATAGGTTTTACTTTAGCAGACGTAAATACCGTGCTTGCAATCGTTTGCGCTATCGCCGGAGGAATAGCAACGCTTTTTATCGTCGCTTTAATTTTAAAAGCAATATACGGGCTTCAAACAGACGGAAACGTCGATTATAAAACGGCTATCGGAAAAACTGCAGAAGTCTATCTTACCATTCCTAAAAAAGGTGAAGGAAGCGGAAAGATAACCCTTACCATACAAGATAGCTTTATAGAAGCAGAAGCAGTAACTTTAAGCGACACCCCGATAAAAACGGGTAGCAGAGTTACAATTACCGCTTTGGAAGGAAACACCTTTACGGTAGCGGAAATTTAAATTATTTTAAATAGCTTTTATAACGGTTTATATAAAGCACAACCTTTTATAAACCTTTATTAAAAGGTTTTAACCAAAAATATAAAATTTTTTTTACAGGAGGATAACATGAACAATTTATTAGCAAAAGGTTCTGGAGTAGTCGTTATACTCGTAATGCTCGTTGCCATTATTCTTATGTTGGCACTGGTAATCGTTACAAGAGTAAAAAAGTGCCCTTCGGACAAAATTTTAGTTAAGTACGGTAAAGTAGGAAGCAACAAAGACAATACGGCAAGATCGTCTAAATGTATCCATGGTGGTGTTTCTTTTATTTGGCCGGTTATTCAATCGTACGCATTTTTAGATTTGACGCCAATATCTATTTCGGTCGACTTAAAGAGTGCTCTTTCTAGACAAAACATACGTATTGACGTTCCTTCTATATTTACCGTTGGTATCTCTACCGAACAAGGCGTAATGCAAAACGCTGCAGAAAGACTTTTAGGTCTTAAACTCGTACAAATACAAGAACTTGCAAAAGACATTATCTTTGGTCAATTGCGTTTAGTTATTGCAACGATGGACATAGAAGAAATCAACACCGACCGTGATAAGTTTTTGGAAGCCGTTTCGAGAAACGTTGAAGGCGAACTTAAAAAGATAGGTTTAAGACTTATTAACGTTAACGTAACGGATATATCCGACGAATCCGGCTATATCGTTGCTCTCGGTAAAGAAGCCGCTGCAAAAGCAATAAACGACGCTAAAATCTCCGTTGCAGAAGCAGACAGAAACGGTGCTATCGGTGAAGCAAACGCTAAAAGAGAACAAAGAATTCAAGTCGCAGTGGCAGATTCCGCCGCTATTAAAGGTGAAAACGAGGCAAAGATAGAAATAGCTAACTCTATAGCCGTTCTTCGTCAAAAAGAAGCAGAGGCTCTCCAAATTGCAGTAGCAGCAGAAAAAATAAATGCAGCTAAGGCTTTAGAAGAATCTTACAGTGCAGAAAAAGCCGCAGAAATCGCCAGAGCTGAAAGAGAAAAAGCAACCCAAGAAGCAGATATTATAGTTAAATCTTACATAGAAAAACAACAAAAAGAAATAGCTGCAGAAGCCGAAGCAGAAATGATAAGAAGAAAAGCAAAAGGTGAAGCAGACGCTATATATGCAAAGATGGAAGCTCAAGCAAAGGGTGTAAGAGAAGTTATGATGGCTCAAGCAGAAGGTATCAAGAAGATAGTAGATGCAGCAGGCGGAAATCCAAACGACGCTTCGAGACTTATGATAACCGACAAACTCGAAAAGATAGTTGCTACCCAAGTAGAAGCTATAAAGAACTTAAAGATAGACAAGATTACCGTTTGGGACGGAGCTACCGGCAAAGACGGCAACACTTCTACGGCAAACTTCGTATCGGGTATGCTTAAATCCTTACCTCCTTTAAACGACCTTTACGAAATGGCAGGGCTTAAAATGCCGGACATAATCTCCCCTAAAAAACAGGAAGAAACGCCGGTTACTACACCTACCCAAACAACTTCTAATCCTACCGTTCAATCACCGGTTAAAACCGAAGTTGTAACCGCGACACAAGCAACTCCTACAACCGAGTTTTTTACGGAATAAATTTTAAATAAACCAATTTACGTAAAACGCTCGTCTTAAAATTGGTAATTATAGCTAATTTAAAAAACGTTTTTAAAGGTAAATACCACAAAAAAAGCCAAAAACCAGATTCCCAACGGAATCTGGTTTTTTATATGATTTTTTTACCGTTTATTTTTTTATTACAAAACTTACGGTGGCTTTACTTATATCTCGTAAAATGCTTGCGACTGTCTTTACAAGATAAAAATGCCAAGAGTTAAATTTTTGCAAAACGTATTAAACAAAAACGCTAAATACGAGCGGAATGGTAACTACGGATAACGCATGAGAAACCAAAGCCATTCCTGCAGGAACAGAGGTATCTTTACCATATGCGGCAGGAACTACCACCGTATTTAACCCTAACGGCATACATGCAGAACACGTCAAGCATAAAAACCATAATTGCGGAACTTGTATTATAAATTTGTTTACTAATAAAGCTACTCCGCAAATTACAAACGGATACACTATAAGTCGTAAAAAAGACGCCACGTATATCCCCACGTTAGATAATACTTTTTTTAGATCTAATCCTCCAAAAGTAATACCGGTCAATATCATCGCCAAAGGCGACATACATTCTCCACACGCAAAAACAACGGAAGTTATAAACTTAGGAAGCTTAACTCCGCTAATCCCTATAATTGCACCTATAAGCAAGGCTATAAGCATTGGGTTTATAAGTCTTTTTAACCTGTTTGCAACTCCTCCGTTTTTTCCGTCGTCCATAAGCAGTTCCGGAACGCCCCAAACGTATATCAATATCCACAAAGGCAACGTAAAAGTCAAATAATAAACGAAATATTCCGGAAACAACGCCTTAACTACGGCGTTACCCATAAAACCAAAGTTAGAAAAGCTAAGACCGTACGTATAAATTTTTCTTAAAAACCCGTCTTTAGAGATAAGTTTTACTACAAAAATCGTTATAACTATTATTGCCAACTCTATTATTAAAGAAAACAATAAAAGCTTCCAAAAAGAAGATAAAGTCGCTATCGTGAACTGTTCTAAAAAAGTCGAAGCAACCAAAGCCGGAATAAAGACGTTGTTTTCTAACTTGGCAATTACCGTCGAAACCTCGCTTTTGACAGCCTTGCTTTTTACCAATATAAA
>JAZNFL010000213.1:0-7775 GCA_045589135.1 Christensenellaceae bacterium | reverse complement strand
GCTAAATGGCTTAAAAACCACAAACAACTACTAAATACGGAGATACCTTCTGGTATCTCCGTGTTTTTATTGCAAAAAACAAGCGAGGATTTACTCCTCGCTTAAACAATTCTAATTTTTTGCGTTATACATTACAAATCGTTTTAACCTCTTATTACATCGTGGTATAGTATTAAAACTTTTTAAACTGCCTTTTATTTTTTGGCTTTACATATCTCAACACAAAAACCACTTTATTTTGCAATTAAAAAATAGGATATCCTGCGTCTTCGTGGGCGGAGAAAAGTTCGTCGCAAAGAGCAACTATTTCTTCGGTAGAAAGTTGAGCGCCCGTGTGCGGATCCATCATTGCCGCTTGATAAATCTTGTTTTTATCTTTTGTAAATGCCGCTTCTATAGTGAGCATTTGAGTATAGATATTAGAACTGTTCATTGCGGCAAGTTGAAGAGGAAGTTCTCCAACGTAGGTAGGATGAATACCTTCTGCGTCGACAAGACAAGGAACTTCTACACAAGCGTCGTAAGGAAGATTTGGAATCAAACCACGATTGAGGACGTTTCCGCCGATTTTATCGGGTTTGCCCGTATATATTGCTTCCATAATTCTCGAAGCGTATTCTCTGGATCTCGTATGCTCTACTTTGCCTCCGGACATTAATTCTTCGTACTGCTTTTGCCAGCCTTGTATTTGTTCTATACAGCGACGTGGGTATTCGTCGAGAGGAATATTAAACTTTTCGATTAAATCTTCTCTTCCCGGCTTTATATAAAACGGATTGTACTCTGCGTTGTGCTCGCTGGATTCCGTACAATAATATCCGAGTTTGTCTATATAGTCGTAACGAACCATATCGCCGTGTTTTTCGGTGGCATTCTTTTGCTTAGCACGTGCTTTAATTTCCGGATAAAGGTCGTTTCCGTCCTTGTCGGTTATCTCTAAAAGCCAAGCCATATGGTTGATGCCGGCGATTTTTTCTTTTCTGCCTTCGAGCTTGTCTTCCATTTTTAAATCTTTAAGCAAAAACTCCGAGCACACTTGTACGCTATGGCAAAGACCTATGGTTTTTACTTTTGTGTATCTGAGCATATATCCCGTGAGCATAGCCATAGGATTGGTGTAGTTAAGAAGCCAAGCGTTTGGACAAACTTCTTCCATATCCTTTGCAATACCCTTTAAAACGTGAATGGTACGAAGAGCACGGAAAATACCTCCTATACCGAGAGTGTCGCCTATAGTTTGACGAAGACCGTATTTTTTAGGAATTTCGAAATCTATAATAGTGCAAGGATCGTAAAGACCTACTTGAATTGCATTAATTACAAAATCTGCGTCTTTAAGAGCGTCTTTTCTTTGTTCTTCCCCGATATATTTTTTTACCGTTGCACGACCTTCGTTGATGGACTCGTTCATTTTGGTAACGAGAAGATAAGACTCCTCAAGTCTTTTTGCGTCTATATCGTAAAGAGCTATTTCCATATCGTAAAACGCTTCGCAAAGCATAGTATCGCCGAGAACGTTTTTAGAAAAAACCGTGCTTCCCGCACCTAAAAAGGTTACCTTCATGTTAATCACCTCTCAAAAATTTATGTTTTAACTTAAATAAATAATGTTTATATATAACGTAAATTAGTATAACATTGCGACAAAACGATGTCAAGACAAAAATAATACAATTAAATAAAATGAATAAATTATCCTTTATATAAAGCAAAAAACACATTATAGTCTCTATTATTTTTCTCAATTTGATAGACGCTTTTTGCCTTTGGCTAATTTGGGCAAATATGGGTAGGCTTTAACGCTTTTGCATTAAACGATAAAACGCCACCTGATAATTAACGTCCGGCAATTATAACTTCTATAGTAGAAATTTCTTCTTCTATAAGTTTAGGGAAAGATATAGCTTTGACGTTTTCTTCTATTTGTTCTACCTTGCTTGCGCCGATTAAAGCACTGGTTACGACGGGTTTTCTTAAAACCCATTGAACAGCAAGTTGTGCGAGCGTTTGTCCACGATTTAAGGCTACGTCGTTTAATTTTTTGACCTTTTCTAACTTTTCTTGCGTTATATCCGAAGCTTTTAAATATCTCGGATCTCTGCTCGCTCTTGAATCCGACGGTATTCCGTTTAAATAACGATTTGTCAAAATACCGTTATTTAAAGGGGCAAAGGCAATACATCCAACGCCTTCTTCTTGCAAAACGTCCGTCAATCCTTCTTCTATATAGCGATTAAACATAGAATAATTAGGTTGATGTATAAGCATGGGCGTACCCATGTCTTTTAAGGTTTTTATGGCAATTTTTGCCTGCTCTGCACTGTAATTAGAAATACCCACGTATAAAGCCTTACCGCTTCTTACTATTTGGTCGAGCGCACCCATAGTTTCTTCTATAGGAGTGTCGGGATCGGGGCGATGATGATAAAAAATATCGACGTAGTCGAGATGCATGCGCTTTAATGACTGATCCAAACTCGATATTAAATACTTTTTACTGCCAAAATTGCCGTAAGGTCCTTGCCACATATCAAAGCCTGCTTTGGTGGATATGACGAGTTCGTCCCTATGCGTGCGCCAATCTCTATCCATATGTACGCCAAAATTTCTTTCTGCTTCTCCGTACGGCGGTCCGTAATTGTTTGCGAGATCAAAATGCGTTATACCCAAATCGAAAGCCTTTCTGAGCAAATCTCTCTGAGTCCCAAACGGCGTTATATTGCCAAAATTATGCCATAAACCCAAAGACACTTCGGGCAACAACAAACCACTTCTTCCACATCTGCGGTACTTCATTACGTCGTAACGATTAGACGCCGGCTTATAATCCATAAAAATACTCCTTTAAAAACTAAAATTTTTTTAAATTTTGTCAATTTAACTAAATACGTCATTTGTAAACAAAACAAAAAACTTTAAAAACTATCTACTGCCGTTTTTAAACTCCGTAGGTGTAACCCCGGTAAATTGCTTAAAATTTCGATTAAACGTATTTAAGGCGGAATACCCGCAATCTATCGCAACGGAATATATATCTAAAGTTTTATCGTTAAGCAATAATTCTTTTGCCTTTTGTATTCTATATAAACCTAAAAGTTTTCTAAAGTTTACCCCCGTCAACTCGTGCAAAACGCCGGACAAGTATTTTTCGTTATACCCGAAATGCTTTGCAATGCCTTTAAGGGTTACGTCTTTGCTAAAGTTTTCCGATAAATACGATATGACTTTTTGATACAAAACGTTATCTTCGCTTTCTAACGGTTCGTAAACGGGATTTTTTAAAACTTCCGAAACGAGCAAATTTAAATATCCGCTAATTTGAGTTTTGCTCTTGTTTCGATAATTATAAATTTCTTCTATTATAAAATCTTTTGCTTTAAAATCCACTATGGTTGCCCCGATTTTATTTTTGCCTATCTCTTTAAAAAACAACGGTATAAAATCGTTAGAAAAAACTCCGCAAACGACCTTTGTTTTATCGCAACGGTATTCGTGTATTTTGTTGGGTGGTATAAATATCAATTGCCCACTATAAACGTTATAAACCCTTCCATTTACCAAAACTTCCGCACAGCCCTGCTCAACGTATAAAAACTCGCTATATTCGTGCAAATGCGCAGGAACGACGTATCCGTCGTGCTTTCTACATCGCAAATCGTAGCTGTTGCTAAAGTTTTCTCTTTGATAGTAAAACATATCCGCACCTTACTTTTTGGATACATTTTACCATATAATGGCTTGATAGTCAATAGGCTTTATGATAAAATAACGATTAAAGATATACAAATAATCGAGCGTATTATACGACATTGTAATTTAATCCGTTTGCCTAATGACAAACGACGACAATAGCCTTAAATTGTCAGTTTTCTTTAAAACTTACTACAAACGTTTTTAATCTATACGCCCGTTATCTTGACTAATCTATACGATTAAAGGAGTTATTATGTGGAGTAAACAACGTATATGGGATTGGTATAATTCTAAGCCGTGGCTTAGAGGTTGCAATTATATGAGTGCAGACTGTGCCAACAGAATAGATCAATGGCAAGAATACGGCTTTGAAGAAAGACTTAAAACGACCGACGAAGAACTTAACTTAGCCAAACAAACAGGATTTAACACTATAAGAATTATACCGGAATTTATCGTTTGGAAGAAAGAACACGA
Organism: Christensenellaceae bacterium; assembly: GCA_045589135.1. Lineage (GTDB taxonomy): Bacteria > Bacillota > Clostridia > Christensenellales > Borkfalkiaceae > CAKQKQ01. The sequence goes on along the minus strand of JAZNFL010000213.1, from coordinate 3,605 downwards.
CGGCTTTATGGAGCGTTTCGAAAGATACTTGCAAGTTGCCGATAAACACGGCATTTCTTGCATGGTGGTTTTTGGAAACGACTGCATGCCACCAAAAGAAGAAGCCTTAAAGAGATTTGTTCTCGGAGAGCAAAAATTCGATATCGGTTACCACGGAGGAAGAAAAGTTTCTCAACACGGAACTTTCGATGGTGCAGGCTATCATTTGTTAGACGAAGAAGAGTTTGCAAAAGAACATTATCTTTGGGTTAAAGAAATAGTAACCAAATACAAAGATGACGAAAGAATTGTAATGTGGGACGTCTTTAACGAACCCGGCAACTCCAAACGTGGCAATTTAAGCCTTCCTCATATAAAAAAATTTATCGAAATTATAAGAGAAATAAACCCAATACAACCCATAACTATGGGTGCTTGGAACTGGCATACCGTATCTTTAGACGCACTTTCTCCCATAGAAAAATTTGCCTTAGAAAACTCCGACATAATCTCTTACCACGATTACGGAAGTTTTGCTAAAAACGTAGAAATAATAAACGAACTAAAAAAACTCGGCAGACCTATAGTTTGTACGGAGTGGCTCGCACGTTGCACACAAAACACCGTCGAAGAGATGTTTCCTCTTTTCTTCTTAGAAAAAATAGGATGCTATAATTGGGGCTTCGTCGCAGGAAAGTATCAGACCTTTGAGCCTTGGAATCATATATGGGATTCTTACGACAAAAACCCAAATATGAACTTCGACTTTACAAAATGGTTCCACGATTTGTATAGACCTAACCACCGTCCTTACAACCCTAAAGAAATCGAACTTATCAAAAAGTTTTGTGCTTTAGCAGATAAATCTTATGAAGACCGCTAAATTTTTCATTGCGATAGTTTTCGGCGTTTTAGGCATAATAGCTAACGCCGTTATCTATCAACAAAAAAACAGAAAAAAGCTCCTTACGGTAAAACTAATATCCGACGTTATATGGGCTATCCATTACTATTGTCTTTACGCTTATTCGGGTGCAATGGTTTGCGTTATTGGCATAATTAGAGAAAGCGTATTTATTAATTCTGACAAAAAGTGGGCAAAAAGCAAACTTTGGCTATGCTTATTTTTGCTCCTTAACTTAATAACGGGCATACTTAATTGGAAGTCTGTTTGGAACGTTTTACCATGCATCGCAGGGATAATATCCGTAATAAGTTTTTGGATAGGCAACCCTTCTAAAACTCGTTATTTATCCTTCCCCATTTCTGCATTGTTCTTTACCTATAACGTAGTGGTAAAATCTTACGCCGGAATAGTAAACGAAATAGCGACGTTTACTTCCGTAATAATAGGTATAATTAGATTTAAACGCAACGCAACTACTAAAAACCAGCAAACTACAAATTGATCTTATTAAAAAACTCTTCCGCTATTTTTACGGAAGAGTTTATTTTTTATTTAAAACCTTAAAATGTTGTACGAGAGTTTATTTCTTTTTTATCACCGTAAAACACCCAAACAACTTCTTTTTCCTTTAACCCATTAAACTTAAACTTTTGAGATTCTTTTAGATTTTCAACCCAAAACAAAAATATAACACGTTGCGCTTTGTAAAATACTACACGCAACGTGCTTTTTTTAATTTAGTTTGTTAGCAAATTAACCGCCTTTTAAGTTTGGGTTTTAATGTTAATCAGCCAAAAGAAATAGACAAAAGTCCCTTGCAAATATGCAATTTTAAATAAGGATTATCAATAAACATTTTATTCTTTTTGAGAAGATTCTTTGCTCTCTTCTGCAGGCTTAGTCGTTGCAATTTTTACTATAAGAACGACAAGCATAATTAAAGCTATCGCAAACAATACGTAAATTATATAGTCTACGTAATCGGCAAAAAGCCACGTGAGTAAAGTTATTATACTTCCTGCTACGAGATTACCTAAAGCCAAAGGCAAAATACTGTCTTTAAACTTCATTCCTAAAAACACTGCGATTGCCGTGCCCGTCCACACACCGGTTACGGGGAAAGGAACTGCAACGAAGACGAAAAGACTTATTATCATAATCTTACGAGCCGTTTCTTCCGCACTGCCGTTTGCTTTTAACGCAATCTTTTCCGCCTTGTTTTTAAACACTCCTTCTATCTTTAAAACGAGTTTTTTAAAGATAGGAATCTTTTTTATAAGGTTAAATATAGGTATAAGCAAAAAGAATATGGGGATAACTATCAAAGTCGAGCCTAAATAAGCCGTGCCGGCAGAAGACAAAAGGTCCAATCCACCGAGCTTAGTTCCTATAGGAATAGCCCCTTTTAATTCTATTAAAGGTATCATAGAAATTATAAAAACTATAATATAATAGTTATCTGTAAGCTTTTTTAGAAAATTTGCTAAAGTATCTGCCATAAACTACCTCGTTTCGGTTGATTTTTAATTAATTTAATTATATCATATAATTATAAATATTCAAAAGGAAATTAAACCATTTTATGACTTTACAACAATTAATGTCGCCTGCTCGAAGAGCGATGGATGATTTTTGTATGATAGAAGACGGCGACGTCGTTGCAGTTGGACTTTCCGGCGGAAAAGACAGCGTCACTCTTTTGAGCATCCTTGCAGGAATGAGAAGATTTTATCCTAAAAAATACGACTTAAAAGCCATAACCGTAGATATGGGATTAGGTCTTGACCAAAAAGAAGTCGAGGCGATGAAGCAATTTTGCAAAGACTTAGACGTAGAATACGTTATAGAAAAGACGGATATAGGAGAGGTCGTTTTTGACGTAAGAAAAGAATCCAATCCTTGTAGCCTTTGTGCAAAAATGCGACGTGGGGCATTAAACAACTCCGCCGTAGCAAACGGCTGTAACGTAGTTGCCCTTGGACACCACGCAGACGACCTTGTAGAAACTTTTTTTCTTTCTATGATATACGAAGGAAGGCTTTCGACTTTTTCTCCAATTACCTATTTGACTAAAAGCAAAATAAAGATAATTCGCCCAATGCTCTATATTACAGAAAAAGAAATTGCAGGTTTTGCAAAAAACAACCCAATTTTGCACAATCCCTGCCCTATGGACAAGCACACACAAAGACAATACGTAAAAGATTTAATAAAAAATATAAACGTGCAAGTCCCTATTGCTAAAGATAGAATACTGAGTGCTCTTCTACATCCGGAAAGAAACAATCTCATCGGAGAGTCTGTCGAAAAATTTAAAAAAGACTTTGGCTTAAAAGATTAAATTTTTTTCCTTTTCTTAGCTGTAAGTAGGTTAAATTGCAATATATAATATAATAAAGACTAAAAAATCTATTCTTATCATTATTATATAATACAAACTAAGACGTTATAACCATCTCGCAAAATTTCGACTTAACCCTTTGCGGTTTATTTGCAACTAATTATTTTTACTATTACTCTATTTAGTTTTATAAACACTAAGTTAAACTATCTCAACAAATAACCCCACGCATTAGCGTGATACTCTTAACAGAGTATCACGCTAACTCTATTCGCCTACGGCGAGTTCTATTGCTTCGCAGTGATATTCGGCTTACGCCAAGTGATATTTGCTACGCAAGTTTAGGGCGAATAGAATATCACTGAAGCCGCAAGGCTT
>JAZNFL010000212.1:0-11198 GCA_045589135.1 Christensenellaceae bacterium | reverse complement strand
TGTATAGGCTTTTTGTCAATAGAGATAAAAAGTTTGTGGGGATTGTAAAGTGTTGCATGGATAAATAAAGCCAAAATTTGCAATAGGGTTGAGTTTTATCCGTAATTAGTGTATAATAATTAGGTAAGAAAATTTTGTTTTTTACAGTAAAACCCGACATAGTGCCGTATAACAATTAGGCAAATGGGTTTTGTTTGTAAGAGTAAAACCGTTTAAGGTAAAATTTATAAAAGCGCACAATATAAAAGGCCGTTTTAGGAGAGAGATGTTTACACGAGTATACGTAGAAATTACCAATATTTGCAATATGAAGTGTTCGTTTTGCCACGGGCATAGTAGACCTTCTAAGATGATGGAAGAAGGGGAGTTTTTGCGTGTGTTAGAACAGCTTAAAGGGAAAACTCAATATATCTATTATCATCTTATGGGCGAGCCGTTAATTCATCCAAAACTTGCGGATTTTATAAAAACGGCAAAACAAAACGGGTTTAAATCCATAATTACGACAAACGGTACGCTCTTAAAAGAAAATGGAGAAAAGATAATTTCCGCAGGAATACATAAAATTAATATTTCTTTGCATAGCTTCGAAGAAGGCTCTGCCGTAAAATTTAACGACTATTTAAGCGGGGTTGCCGAGTTTGCTAAAAAGGCTAACGACGAGGGCGTAATAGTTGTTATGAGATTGTGGAATAAAGGGGTAGACGACGGAAAAAATCAAGACGTTATTGCTTTTTTGCGTTCTAAGATAGACGGCGAGTGGTTAGAAAACACCAAAGGAATAAGAGTGCGTAAAAATTTATACGTAGAGTGGGGAGAGAGATTTGTTTGGCCGGATAAGCATGCCGAAAATTTAGGAGAAGACGTCTTTTGCTACGGGACATTGGATCATTTTGGAATACTTTGCGACGGAACGGTCGTCCCTTGTTGTTTAGACGGGGACGGGGTTGTAAATTTAGGCAACGTCTTTACTCAAGAGTTAAGCGACATAATAAATTCTAAAAGATTTAAAGAGATACGCAAAGGATTCGAAAGCAAAAAAGCCACCGAAGACTTGTGCAAGAGATGTTCTTACGCCCGAAGATTCAAGGTGTAATTTTGCCATATTTACGAGTGCCGTTTTGGGTAAAATGGAAAGGTAATTTGTTTTTTTGATTTATAAAACAGCTTTAAAACGTTTATTTAAGTCTATTAAAACAACCACGTATGTGTAAAAGCTCTTTATAGGCAAAACGCAAAACGACTAAAAACATTTTGCTTTAAAAAATAGTTTACAAAAACACAAGGCAAAAGGGTAGCAAAGACAAAAAGAAATAAAAAAAATATAATGCAAAATAAATAATATACCGCAAAAAAAGCGTAGCCCACGGCGTTTTGTATTTCAAAACGCCGTGGGCTTTTATCATAAACGCAAATTGAATTTTTAAAGGTAGAATATAGCGACAAACGAAAACCAAACATAAGTATTTTATTAGGTGGAAATCTAAATATAATTAGTGCAATACGTCGTAAATGCGTAAAGAAACAAACTCAAAAGTTAGACAAACACGAATTAAAGCGGTTTGGTTAAGCAAGATTTTTTTGTGGATGCCAACGTTTTTAGTTGTTATGGTTTTTATTGTGACTAAAATTTGCTAATGGTAGTCGTTTTTTGCAAAAGTAATGCAAAACGAATACTTAAATTGCCTATAAATATATTATGTAAAGTCGTCCATAAAAATTAATTCGTATTAGATCTCTTTTAACGGTGGATTTTTATATTGAGTAATAAGTAATATGTTTAGACTTGTCACTCTTTATTAAATTTAACCAAGATAAAAAATTTTGTCTTTTGGGGCGAGGTTAATAGTTTTTGGTCAATAGATTGTTGGGGTTTTATTGGTGTCGAAATAATACAATTATTATCAATTTGCGCCATTCGTTTTGCGTTAAAACGGCAAATTGAAAATAAATTTAATTGAATTAAGATTTTTTATAAATTGCCGTAAACGATATTGCTTGGTTGTAATCGCCGAATTTATTGCCGAAGATGTTTAATCCTCCTAAGTGCTTTGCGGTTTCTTTTACCCCTATTTTAAAGGTTGTGCGGTTGTTTTTGGATAAATTGAGATCTTGCACGGTTATTTTTTTGTTTATAAGTTTTTCGTTTAAATATACGCCGTTTTGTTTTATGCTTAAATTGACCAAAAGACCGTACTTAGTGCTTTCTAAAAACCACCATGGCGGAGTAAACTTTCCGTATCTATCGCCAAAATCCCCCGGAGAAGTATACGTGCAAAGTTCTATGTCGTTTACCCAAAAGGTTATATCGCTTGGATAGTCTGCGTTATATCCTCTTGCTTCCGAACACACTTCGGCAGAAAAATTAATTTCAGAAATCTCTCCCTTTTGTGCATATTCGTTTGGTATGGCGTAGGTTAGGTAACCGAAAGGTTTAAGCCAAATAAGTTGAGCGTTTTTTCTTTCCGGAATAAAAGCTTTGTGTGGTGAGTCTTCCATAATGTGGGCGGTTTCGGTTGCTATTCCGCAAGAAGCAGGATACTGTGCGTCTATGTAATCTCCTATATCTATGTTTTGGCTGTATGGAGATAAAAACTTGCTCGTTCCGTCTTCTTCTCTAAGTCGCAAAAGAACTTGCTTATTGGTATACGTATACCATTTAAGCGTCTTTTTTCGCTTTGTCGAATAGTCCACCGTAACTAATTGTGCGTCTTCTAAAACCTTCATGTGGAAGGCTGCGGAAGAAAGAGGAAGGTTAAACGCCGTTGCAATATCGGACAAAAGCATAGGTTTTTTGTTTAAAGATCTCAAAATTTCCACTCTTATAGGGGAGTTTAGTGCTCTTCCAAATAGAGTTATAGCGACGCAATGGTCGGGATTATCTATATTTAATTTCGATAATAAATTTGTTCGAGATATATTTTTTTCTGTCATAGTGCTTCTCCTGTGGATGTTTAATTTGCTACAGTAAAAGTGTAGCACATAACAAACAAATTTGCAATATTTTACACTTGAATTGTTTAATTTTGTGTGATACAATACTATTGTAAGCTGCTTTTAGCTTAGATTCTAAATATTTTGGAGGGACAAAATGAAAAGATTTTTAGTTTTACTTATGTCTTTGGCGTTAGTTCTTTCGGTCGTAGGTTTTGGTGCTTGTGCCGTTACCACAACGACGGAATCAATGCCGACGACTGACAGCACTGAAACGGATACTACTCCGCAAGTGGAGAAGTATACCGTAACTTACGCAACGGAAAACGGAACGGGTACGGCTCCTGTTGGCGGAGAATACGAAGCCGGCACAGAAATAACCGTACAGGCTAACACCTTCGTTTACGACGGATACGTTTTCGTAGGATGGACTTACGATGGTTCCGTTTACCAAGCAGGCGATACTCTCGTTATGCCGGAAGAAAACGTTGAATTCGTTGCTTCTTGGGAATTAATCCCAGAAGAACCACAACCTTCTTTCTCTCAAGAATCTTACGAATACGATAAGCTCGGAGGAGCAAAACTCGAGCTCCCTCTTGATCTTGACGGCGCTAATTTATTCTACGTAATGATAGAAGAAGAATATCTTGTTGCAGAAGATTATTATTATGACGAAGATAAAAAAGTTCTCGTTATCGCAGAAGACGCTATTCTTGCTCTTGCTAACGGAGATTACGTTATTACCGTAGTTACCGATGCAGAAGTAGACGAGTTGACGTGTACCGTTACGGTAATGCAGTCTTTAAAGACTACTTTCGACGAAGAAACCACTAAGTCTTTCGTTTACGGAAAGGACAAAGGCGTTACGTTCTCCGTAGGATACAACGGAACTACTCCTAAAAAACTTATGATGGGAGAAAAGGTTATTGACGCTAAGTATTATTCTTACGACGAAAATTCCTTTACGGTTTCTGCAGATTGGTTGGGATATTTTAGCGAACCTACAGTATTTACGTTGTATCTTTCTAACAACGACGTATACGCATTTACCGTTTCTACCAACGTTATTTTTGCTACCGATTACGACGTAGTTACTATCCATAACACTACTGCAAACAACCTCGGTCACAATCCTTTATATCAATATTATGATAACGTTTCTATCGTAGACGGACCGGAAGCAATGGGCAGTAAGGTTTTAAAGATAACTCCTAACACCGTAGACGTAACTTACGACTGCAACGGTTATTTAACTTTAAAATCAAGCGTTTGGGATTCTTTGTGGTACGAAGCAGCGTTTAAGCCCGGATTAAACTACTTTGTTTCTTTCGATTACATGACGGAAGGAACGTCCGTTGGCGAATTCTATTATAAATCCGCAAGCACGTCTTATAAAAAAGAGCTTCTTTTAGGCGAAGCAAACGACGGCGTAGTAAGAACGTTTAAAGACGTTGTGCCTTATTCCGAAATAGGTAACGGTCTTTTCATTCGTGCTTTCTTTAAAAACGGTGGCGGTAACGTTTACGTCGACAACTTTAGAATTGCAGAAATAAGTGCAATCCCTACAGTTTCTGCTAACGGAGAATACAACCTTATAGGAGATTATTCTTTCAACTTTAACGCAGCAGATCTTGCTTACACAGTACAAATCGACGGCAAAGAAATAACCGCAAATTACGACGAACAAAACAAAAAACTTATCGTAAGTGCAGAAGTTATGGAAAAATTATCTGCAGGCGTTCATACCTTAGCTATAGTTACTGCTATCGGCAACATCGAAGCATCTTTTAGAGTAGTAGATAACAGAGTTGCAACGTTAATCGACACTAAGGCTAATTACGTTGCAAGTAAACAACAAACGGTAAAACTTTACGGTAACTTTACAGAAGGATTAAAAGTTACTTCTCTTAAAGTTTTAGATAAAGCATACGACAACGGTTATGCCGGCGGATGGGATTTCTATCACGCTAACACCAAAGCAGAATACGCAACATACGCAACTTTAGTCGGCGGTCTTAACGGACAAGGTTATTTAGAAATTTCCGGAGAACTTATCGACAAATTGTGGGGAGAAACTTTATTCGTTGCAGAAATTTCTAACGGTTCTTCTTTAGAATTCTCCGTAAACAACGAAGAACTTCTTTATTCTTCCGATTACGACGCTCTTAAGATGTACGGTATATTAAACGGAAACAACAACAATGGTAGTCCGCTCAGCAGTGGCGCTTGGAGCACCTCTCAAACGGTAAAAGCAAGAGAAGACGGAAAGGGCAACGCAATGTTCGTAACTTCTACCAATTCTTCTGCAGATAACACCATTATGACTATTAGAATGAACAAGCACCCTTGGGAATGGTACACCGTGCAAGGAGCCGAAGGCAATATGTATCGTGTAACCTTCGAATATCAAATTAAGAATCTCGAAGCAAACAGCGTTTCATTCTTCTTTATTCTTCCTTTAGGATTAGACGTGCCTAATAACTTCTTTGGTCAATATAGCGAAGTAGAACAACTTTCTGACCAACAAAGAGTATATTATTATCTCAACAACGACGGTCAAGTTCATACGTTCGATTCCGGTTGGTTTACCTATAATCCTATCGTAACAAACTTTAAGATTGCTTTACCTAACTTTACAGAAGACGCTCAAGCATACTTTATGCTCGACGAAGTTAAGATTATGGAAGCAAAGGGATTGCTCAACAACTTTACCGAATATCAAAAAGGACAACAAGCAGAAGTTGAATTTAATTTAAACGGACAAACGTTAACTTCTCTTACCGTAAACGGACAACAATTTGCTTACGAACAAGACGGAGATAAGGTAGTTCTTTCTAAAGAAGCATTAAACGCTCTCGAAGCAGGTAACAACGTAATAAAGATAGAAACAAATTTCGCAGTTTACGTTACTAATTTTGCAGTTACCGACAACCGTGTTGCAGAACTCGCTCAAACCAACATGGACGTTATTTACGGCGTTGGCGGATACAAACTCGTAGGTGAATTCGACACCTCTTTAAAGGTTGTAGCTATCACTCGTACGGGTGACGATCCTGTTTGGGATAAAGCCACTGCTTTAAAGACGGAATACATCACCGTACAAGAAGACGGATTACTTCTTTCTCAAACCCTTACCGATATGGCATACAGAACTGCTAAGTTCGTCGTAGAATTCGACAACGGTAAAGTAGTAGAATTCGTCCTTAACAACAACGTTTGGTACTATTCTAACTACGACGAAGCAAACGTATTTATCAACATCGCCGGAAACAGCGTATTCTGTCAAGACAGATCTTTATACGAAAGAACAGAAGTAGACGGCAACGGAATGTTAAAGTATATTCCTTCTAACGCTACTTTAGGTCACTCCGTAGCAGCAATTAACGGTGGTGGCGTAGATAACATGGTATTTACAATGGGTAATAGCAACAAGACCACTAATATTTGGTATACCAGTGCGTTTAACACTATGGAAACCCTCTTTATATCTTTCGATTACGAAGTAGTTACCGGAGATAAACAATCTTACTATAGCTTTAATTGGTGGCCTATCGGCGGAGAAAGACAATCGGAAGTCCTCACGGGTAAAGGAACTTATTACAAAGTATTACCTATGTCAGAAATTTCTATTTGGGCAATTAACTGTCCTGCTCCAAATCCGGAAGCAGTTGCAGACACTTATATGCTTATCGATAATTTTGCAGTAGGTAAATTGACTGATAATTATTTGACCGAATACTCCGCAAACGTAGCTTACGGTGGCGAACAAGTAACTCTTAAAGGTTCTTTCGATCAAACTCTTACGGCTACTTCTCTTAAACGTTACGGAACAAACTTCTGGGATAACTCTAAGATAGACGCTGTAGAAATAGGAACTTCTTACGTAACTTTATCAGAAAGTGGACTTATTATTTCTAAAGAATTAGCAAGCAAAGTTTATGGAACTGAAGTATTCTGGCTTACCCTTTCTAACGGCGACGTAGTAAGATTTACGCTTATTAGTAACTTATTGTTCTATACGGATATGGACAGTTTCTCTATTCACGAAGCAAGCGAAGGAAATATAAGATCTTGTCAAGACACTGCGATGAGAGAAGTTATCAACGTAGACGGAGATACCAAGATTAAATATACACCATCTAAGGCTGTTTTAGGACACGCTGTAAACGGAAATGCCGACAACGGTATATTTACGTTTAGTAATACTACTTTAAATAACCATTGGTGGTGGGAATTCGGTTTGGATGCAGACAAGACCTTAATAGTATTCTTTGATTACGAAGTAGTTGTTGCAGAAGGCGCAACTAGTTATTTCCAATTCGTAGCACATAAAGACGCTGGCAACCAAACGGTAAACCTCACCGGATCCGGAAGTTTCTATATCGAGCTTGACCCAAGCGAAGTAAAAGCTTGGAGAATTAACTGCCCGGGCGGAAGCGCAGAGGCTATTGCAAATTCTTATATGATTATCGATAACTTTGGTTTTGGTTACAAAGCATAATTAGGAGATTTATTGGCAAAAATGAAGAAAAAATTATATTGTTATGTTTTTTCGGTTTTAATGGCTTTGGCGGTTGTGCTTGTCCCTATGCTTGCACAACAGCCTGCCAAGGCTAACGCCGAATATGTCGTAGAAGGCGGTAGAATGACTATAGATTTCGAAAAAGAATCGGACGAAAAGTTGTTCTATCTCTATAGCGAATTCGACAAAGAACCGTGGCTTATGGACGGAAAACTTTACGCTTGGACTCTTGCAGAGCAAAAGATGATTTTAGCTAATCATATTTATTACAACGTAGACGTAAGCGTAGATATCCATACCATAAACAAAAATGGAAAATTTGATGCGGGTATTTATTTTTATGCAAACGATTACAGGAGCAATATAGACGGTATAGACGCTTGGTGTGTCAACGTAGAAAAAGGTGCAGGACAAAAATCTTTTTACGTAAAGTTGCACAGATTTAAGCAAGGATATACGGGGGCTTTTGCAGAAGTAAAAGGCGTTCCTTTTACCACGGACGTAATCAATTTGAGAGTAGTTGTAAATGCCGGATACGTTTACGCTTTTATCAATGGAGCTAAAAATCCTATTCTTTCTTATAAGGTAGGACAAGGTGCAGGAAACGTCGGACTAAGAAGTTTCTATTCTCCAAACTATTTCGATAACTTTACCGTAACGGGCACTCCTCATCCGGTAGACAAAACCGAAATGCAAAATCTTGCAGAAAAGGCAACGGCAGAGCTTAATAACACCCTTCCGCAAGCTTGCATAGAAGAACTTAATTCCGCAATCAAATTAAGTCAAGACGCACAAACTCAAACGCAAGTGGACGAGGCTGTAAAGGCTTTAAAAACGGCTTTAGAAAACAGCGTGGATAAAGTTACGTATCAACAGCTTACCGAGCTTATTGCAACTGCTAACGAGTTGCAAAATCCGGACGGCAACGTTTATACGGAAAACAGTTGGAACTCTTTAAATGCGGTAAAAGACATTTGTGCAAACTTAACCGAACAATCTTCGGAATACCAAATCTCTTTTTGGTACGAAAAACTCGAGTGCAGAATAGCAGGACTCGTTAAGTACTCAATGGAGGTGGCATAACGTGAAAAAATTATTATCATTAATAACGGTTTTGATAATGGCGTTTTCTTTCGGCGCATGCGGATTAAACGTCCAACCGCAAAATCCAACTAACGGGGTAACCGTAAATACCCCTAATACGGAGACTACTATGACTAAGGCTCAAAAAGAATACGAATCTATGATTTCCAATTTATCTTCCTTCCCTATAAGTTTCGTTTATGACGGAGTTTATTATCAAGGTTTACGCAGAGATAAGTTTATCGAAATAAGCAGAACCAAGACGGAAGAAGACGGAATTATAACTACGGATATAGTATTAAATAAGGACAAGGCGTTAAACGTTTTGATCAACGCAGTATACTATAAAGGTTACGAAGCGTGGGATTACACCGTTTATTTCGAAAATCCTTCGGAAAATTTAAACAGTGGAGTCGTAGAAAAACTTAACGCAGTAGATATCGACGTAGCCGGAGATAACGCCGTATTAAAGGGTATTTTGGGCGACTACACAAATCAATACGCTCCTTACGATTACGACCTTAAACAAAGAGACGTAACCTTTACCGGAACGAGAGGTAGAGCAACCCACGACGTATTCCCTTACTTTAACTTAGAAAACGACGAAGGCGGTGCGCTTTTCGCTCTCGGTTGGGGTGGTACGTGGAATGCTAACTTTACTTTCGATCAAGAAACTAAAGTTACCAACTTTAAAGGTACGGGCGTAAACAATCTCGCAACTTATCTTAAACCGGGAGAAAAAATAAGAACTCCTTTAATAGCTTGCGTAAGATATTACGAAAGAGACGAAGACAAAGCCATGAACGGTTGGCGTAAATGGATGGTAGACTGTAACCTTCCAAGAAACAGCGCCGATAGCGACGAACCCGTTCAACCTATAAGAAGCGTAGGTTTTGCTAACGATACCGGAAGACCAAACAGCGACGGAAGTATTTCTGAAGGACACGACACGTGGAAACGTTCTTTAGATGCTTATTTAGATGGTGGACTTATGGCAGACTACCGTTGGGTAGACGCAGGTTGGTATTTTAGCCCATACAAAAAGACCGTTCCTTCCGATTGGTGGGGCACGGTAGGTACTTGGGATCTCGATACCGTTAAGTGGCCAAACAATTCCTTTAGAGAAAGCGTAGATTACGCAGCAGAAAAAGGAATTAAAACTTTCCTTTGGTTCGAACCAGAAAGAGTTACTCGTCTCGACGGTATGGTTGCAAATTACGGATATAAGAGAGAATGGGTTTTATCCGATCACGGAAACAACAACACCTTTGTAAACAATCTCGGCAATAAAGAGTGTTTACAATGGACTCTCGGAAGAATCTTAAAGGTAATGGAAGAACAAGGAATCCATTTATATAGAGAAGACTTTAACCTCGATCCTGCAATTTTCTGGACGATTGGCGACGGATACGAAGGGGAAAACCGCAACGGTATAACGGAAAACCTTTACGTACAAGGACACTATGCTCTTTGGGACGGTATTATCGAATACTGTGCAGAAAACGGCAAAGCTACCTTTGTAGACAGCTGTGCTTCTGGTGGCGGAAGAAACGACCTCGAATCTATGCGTAGAGGAGTTCCTTTCCTTAGATCTGACAGCGATAGAACTACTATCGAATTAAGACTTGCAATGACGACCAGACTCGTTAGATGGCTTCCGTTTACAGGAGCTTCTTCAAGCGAAAGCGGCAGTCAACTTGCTGCAGGCGGTTACGACATGTACACCCTTCGTGCTTCTATGCTTCCATTATTCCATTTCGGTACTACGTTTGCGACGGATCCCGATTACGTAAACTGGGAAGCTCTCCGTCAAGGACAACAAGAATGGCTTGAGTTTAAGAAGTATTTCTATAAAGATTTCTACGTTCTTACTCCATACAGAAGCACTACGGAAACAAAAGAATGGACTGCATTCGAATACTTTGACGCAGAAGACAACAGTGGTGTGCTTCAAGCGTTTAGAGGTGTAAATTGCGATCAAAGCGTATATACCGTAAAGGTAAAGGGTGTAGATCCTGACAGTTATTATAAGCTTACAGATTTAGACGGAGTAAACAGTTTGGCAAAGATTAAAGGTAGCGCTCTCATTAAAGGTTTACCTGTAAGAGCTGCAAACCCACGTTCTGCAATAACTATCTATATCGAAGAAGTTTAATACAAACACTCTTTTTTAAGAGTTTATAAAAACAAAATAACGGAAAGCTTATCAAGGCTTTCCGTTTTTTGTTGCCGTAAAAAGTGTAAGGGTTTTGGTTTTTTATCGTAAAACCTTTTAATTTTGCGCAAATTAAATACGTGGATAAAAGTCGTTTTTGTCGATTACGTATTGCTTAAACATGGAAAAATTGGGCAAATAAAGGTCTTAATTTGTCAAGAATTACGACTTATAAGACAAATTTAACACAAAACTATAATTATCGTGTCGCATATAAAACGGTTGGTTTTGTCGTTTTGTAAACGAGGCGGTGGTTTATTATTAAGATTAAAAGGTGTATTACCGTAAAATTTAGTTGGTTTTGGCTGTTAAAAGAAAAAGCAAATAAACATGGTTGTAAGAGCTAAAAAAGTCGTTAAAATATAGGTTGTCGCACAAAATAAAAAGGAGTGTTTTATAAAAATGCGATAAAATTTGACAAAAAACCATAAAAATCTCGATAAA
>JAZNFL010000211.1:0-9146 GCA_045589135.1 Christensenellaceae bacterium | reverse complement strand
AACAAATTACGTATTCTTTGAGTTTATCAAACCCACCGTTTGGATATATAGAAATATCTACACCTTTTTTATTTATAAGACAATCGGTCAATAAAAAGACGTTCATTCCTAAATCTTTAGCGGACATATCGTCAGAAACGTCGTTTCCTACCATTAAGCAATCTTGTGGTTCTAATCCAAAAGTGTTTAAAATATCTTTATAATACTCTTTACTCGGTTTACAATAACGACTGTTTTCGTATGTCGTTACAAGAGCAAAATCCTCTACTTTTAACCCCGTCCACTCTAACCTCTGCTTGGTTGCTATTATCGGAAATACAGGGTTTGTAGCAAGAATGACCGGCAAATGTAAACTTTTTATAAATTCTACCACTTCTTTCGCTTGCGGATTAACCCCACACACATCTTTCGTTGCTATATAATATTTTTTATAATACTCGGCAAATTGTTTTTCTGCAACGTCGATAGGCTTATTTAAAATTTCTTTAAAAACCTTCCAAAACGTCTCTTCGTTAGTTGCGCTACCGTCGTTTGTAAGCATAGCTTTAGTCCCTTGCCAAATACAATTGATTAATTCTTGTTTGTCGTAGCCATAATCCTTCATATAGTCTGCAAGTGTTTTAAAATACACTTGAGTAAACTCGTCTAAATTCATCGGCAAAAGAGTGCCGTCTAAATCGAATAATACAGCTTTAATCATTTTATTTCTCCTTTTCGTCGTAACTCCAAGGAACTAAATTTTGCATACAGTATTCCGCCATATCTTCGACGGATTCTTTCATTTCGGTAATTACCCAATATCTAACTGCATTAGAGATAGCCCCGCTCCACAAAAGTCTTTGATACTTTTTTTCTGTTGGTGTTGTTGGATTATATAAAACGGTGTCGTTTAAAATAGCCAAACATTTACTTTCGAAACCGACCTCAAAAATCACCTTAATTATATCTGCTTGCGACTTCATCAACGCAAAAAAATCTATATACCATTGCTTTGTTGTCGTTTTTCTAAAAGGACTTCCGCTGTTAGTTGATATAGTTCTGCTCAATCTTAAAATAACCGAACGAATTATTTCGTCCTTATGCGAAAAGTTACCGTAAAACCCCATTCTCGAAACACCTGCAACGGCACATAGTTCGGTAACGGTAATTTTAGAATAGTCTTTTGTCTTTAAAAGTTTAAATAACGCCTGCTCCAAACTCTCCACGACAACTCTATTTATTTCTTCGCTATACTTTTTTAAGCCGGATAATCTCGCTTCTCTTTGAATTACAGTTTCGTTTCTTTTGTAATTTTCATTTGTCATAATTTGATTATATCCTTATTACATAGTATAATTGTTACAAACATCACTTACAAGTGTAATACTTGTTAAAAGTATAATAAATTTAATTAATTTTGTCAACTCTATTATGTAAAATATATCAACATTTTTTTGATACCCATATTAAATATTTTAACAACGTTTATTCTACGGAGGTATATGATAAAAATTATTACCGATGCCGCATCGGATTTTTCTAAAAACGAACTAATTAAATATGACGTTATAGAAGCTAAAATGCCCGTTACTTTCGAGGGCAATACACACGACGTTAAAGACGAAAAAACCTTTTGGGATGGGCTTATTTCTGGCAAAAAATCAATAACGTCTCAACCAAATCCAGAATTTTTTAAAGAAGAATTTTTAAAAGCAAAAAATAACGGGGACTACGTTATTTGCATACTTATTTCTTCTAATTTATCCGCAACGTTTCAAAGTGCGATAAACGCAAAAAATCAAATCGAATACGACGGCATTTACGTTATAGATAGTAAAACTGCAAGCGTGGCGGAAAAGCAAATAGTTTTATACGCTTGTAAACTAAGAGATTTAAACCATTCTGCAAGAGAAATATACGACTTGGTTATGGCTTTTAGAAAAAGAGTTCGCCTTTTTGCTTGTATAGATTCTTTAAAATACCTCGCAAGAAGCGGACGTATAAGCAAAGTTACCGCAAATATAGGCTCTGTCTTAAACGTTAAACCCATAATTACGCTTACCGAAGACGGACATATAATAAATCACTTTAAATCGCAAGGAATTAAAAAAGCCGAAAACAAACTCGTCGAAATTTTAAAAACATTTAAAATCGACGACGGTTTTGCGATAATCCCTATTTATGCTCACGAAGACACTAACGTAGTAAGCTTAATAGAAAAACTTAATTTAAACGGCATAACCGTTAGTTCTGAAAATTTAACCCCTATTGGTCCGGTAATAGGCACTCATATAGGACCTAAAGGTTTTGGCGTCGTTTTTGTAACGGAAAAATAAAAAAAGTCTAAACGTAAAAACACTCCGATAAACGCACGGTTTATCGGAGTGTTTATTTTTTTGTTTGGTTTTAACCTTATTTTAATCTATCGATATTTCGTTTATAATTACAAAACCTAATAATCCCTTAAATTTTGATAAATCCTTGCGTTTTATTCCTTTGCAAAAATAGAATTATATAATAGTTTTATACAAATTTAATATCGTAAAATCAAATAATTACCTTAACTTGTATATGGTTAATTATTTTTTGTACGGATCTACTCCGTAAAGGGACTGTATGTTATTAGAGTACTCCTTCATTTTGGACATTTGTTTTATTTCTAACTGTTCGTCGAAATCTATAAGTTCTTGTTTTAACGCTCTCGAAAGTTTAGTTGGGATTTCTACGTTTACCGTAACGTAAAGATTGCCCGATCCTCGAGAAGACTGAATACCTTTGCCTCGCAACATAAACTGCTTGCCTGTAGGAGTTGCTTCGGGGATTTCAAATTCTATAGTCGAATCTAATCCAGGAACAATAATTTTGCCTCCTAATACGGCAGTTTTATACGAAATAGGAACTTCTACGAAAAGATTAAAGTTTTCTCTCTTAAATATCTTATGAGGGGCAACCTTAAATACGAAAATAGCGTCACCGCACTCTCCACCGTATTGCGAAGCATCGCCGTAAGCCCTTTTCTTCATGTAACTGCCGGTATCTGCACCTGCAGGGATATCCAACGTTACAGTCGTATTCTTTTTAGAATACCCTCTTCCGTTACAATCGGAGCATTTTTCGGTAATCTTTTTGCCCGTACCGTTACAATCAGGGCAAACTCTTACGCTAATTGAACGGAAGAAACCTGAACCCGTTTGAACTTGTATTTGTCCGCTTCCGTGACATTTAGAACACGTCGTATAAGAAGTTCCGTTTTTTGCACCCGTACCACTACACGACTTACATGGTTCTTTTCTGACGTAGTTTATCTCTTTGCGACAACCTTTAGCTGCGTCTAAAAAAGAAAGTTCTATCTCTAAAGTTACGTCTTCGCCACGAGTATTTCTTTCTGCCCTTCTGCCCCCACCGGTAAATTGACTGAAAATATCTCCAAAAATATCCGAAAAACCCGAAAATCCTTGTCCACTAAAACCACCGAATCCGCCTTGACCGCCAAAACCGGGGTTTTCTAATTGAAAGTCGTATTGTTTGCGCTTTTCCGGATCAGACAAAACTTCGTTTGCTTCGTTTATCTCTTTAAATTTGGCAGCGCACGTTTCGTCTCCCGGATGGAGATCGGGGTGATATTGACGAGCAAGTTTTCTATAAGCAGACTTAATTTCGTCTTGCGTCGCCTTTTTATCTACGCCTAATATTTTATAATAATCTTGTTGTGCCATAATTTATACCTTTGCGCCATAGCGTTTTTATAAGAGTATTGGGAGAGCAAAATTACTCTCCCTTAAAATTAATTACCTTGATGGAATTCCGTATCGTCGGAAGGAGCTTCTTGTCCTTGGCTTGCTTGAGCTTGTTGATAAAGCTTTGCAAATACGCCTTGTGCTTCGTTAGAAAGTTTTTCGGTTGCTGCTTTAATTCTGTCGGTATCCTTAGATTCTAACTCTACTTTAGCTTCTTTTACTGCTTCTTCTAATTTAGATTTGTCTTCTTCCGAAATCTTATCTCCGTTTTCTTTAAGAGTCTTTTCGATTTGGAAAATAAGTCCGTCAAGACCGTTTTTAGCGTCTACGGCTTCCTTTCTCTTCTTGTCTTCTTCTTCGTATTGTTGAGCTTCTTTAACCGCCTTGTCTATTTCGTCGTCAGAAAGATTGGTAGAAGAAGTTATAGTTATATCTGCTTGTTTTTGAGTTCCGAGATCTTTTGCAGTTACGTGTACTATACCGTTTGCGTCGATATCGAAGGTTACTTCTATTTGAGGAACCCCTTTAGGAGCAGGAGCTATACCACTGAGGTTAAACTGACCAAGAGTCTTGTTGCCGTCAGCCATCTTTCTTTCTCCTTGAAGAATATGAATGGTAACTTCCGTTTGATTGTCTGCAGCAGTTGAGAATACTTGAGATTTTTTAGCAGGGATGGTAGTATTTCTTTCGATAAGCGGAGTGCAAATTCCTCCGAGAGTTTCTATACCGAGAGTTAAAGGAGTTACGTCCAAAAGTAAAACGTCTTTTACTTCTCCGGAAAGTACACCACCTTGAATTGCTGCACCGATAGCAACGCATTCGTCAGGGTTTATTCCTTTAAACGGTTCTTTGCCGGTAGCCTTTCTAACTGCGTCAACAACTGCAGGAATACGTGTAGAACCACCTACCATAATTACCTTTTCGATATCGCTGTAAGAAAGACCTGCGTCCTTCATTGCCTTAGTTAAAGGTTCTAACGTCATATTGACTAAGTCTTCCGTTATAGCGTCGAATTTTTGTTTTGTTAAAGTTATATCGAGGTGCTTAGGACCGGTAGCGTCTGCAGTGATATAAGGAAGGTTGACGTTAGTAGAAGAAGTAGAAGATAATTCTATCTTTGCCTTTTCTGCTGCCTCTTTAAGTCTTTGCATAGCCATCTTATCCTTGCTTAAATCCACGCCTTGATTTGCTTTGAAATCTTGGATAAGATAATCCATTATACGTTTATCGAAATCGTCACCGCCGAGCATGTTGTTACCGCTCGTAGCCAATACTTCGAAAACTCCGTCGCCAATATCCAAAATAGACACGTCGAACGTTCCGCCACCAAGGTCGTAAATGATGACCTTATGTGCTTTTGTTTCTTTATCAAGACCATAGCTGAGAGCTGCGGCTGTTGGTTCGTTTATAACTCTTAAAACGTTTAATCCCGCAATTTTACCTGCGTCCTTAGTTGCTTGTCTTTGACTGTCTGTAAAGTATGCAGGACAAGTAATAACTGCATCTTTGACAGTTTCTCCAAGATATGCTTCCGCATCTTTTTTAAGCTTAGAAAGAATCATTGCGGAAATCTCTTGCGGAGAATATTTTTTGTCATCTATTGTAACTTTATAATCCGAACCCATATGTCTTTTTATAGAAATAACGGTTCTGTCGCTATTTGCAACTGCTTGTCTTTTTGCTACTTGACCAACGAGTCTTTCGCCGTCTTTTTGAAATCCTACTACCGAAGGAGTAGTTCTTGATCCTTCTGCGCTTGGAATAACTACAGGTTCGCCACCTTCCATTACTGCAACGCAAGAATTTGTTGTTCCTAAATCGATACCTATTACTTTACTCATATTAAAATCTCCTTATTGATGTTTTATTCTTAAATTTATTATATGTTAGGATTATTTTAAACTTTTATAATCCGTTTTTGTAAGTTTTACAATAAACGTTATATTTAAAGTTTGCTATTTGATGACTACAACTTGCGCATAACGAATAATTTTATCTCCGAGCTTATACCCCTTTAAGAAGGTAGTTTTTACAGTTCCGCTTTCTTCTCCGTTTTCTGCTTCGGCTTGCATTACCGCCTCTGCTTCGTTTGGATCGAAAGGTTTACCCGTCGGATCGATTTCTGTAAGTCCAAGGTTTACAGCAACGTCTTTGTATTGCTTTAAAATTAATTCTAAACCTTCTTTAGACTTTTCGTCCACGTTAAAGGTAATTGCTCTTTCTAAATTATCCCCTATTGCAAGAATCTTTTTTACCGCATCCGTTTGACCGTTAGAATACGCTTGCGCTCTCTCCGTTTGCGTGCGTTTGCGATAGTTTTCGTACTCTGCAGTAGTTCTGTACCATTTGTCTTTGTACTCCTCTGCGAGTTTTTGGTTTTGTTCTGCAAGGGCTTTATAATCTATCTCTTCTGCCACTTGTTCTTTTACTTCTTGTTCTTGAATCGTTTGCTCTTCTTTTTCCGTTAAATTTTCTTTTTCCATTTCTTTACCTATTGCTCAATATACTTTCTAAAATTTTACCTACGTTTTCTAACACGGCTATAACCTTTTGATAGTCCATTCTTATAGGTCCTATTACACCGTAAGTGCCAAGCTTTACACCGTTTGCCGAATACGTTGCCGAAACTAGTGAACAGTCGTCCGGAATTTGATCGTATCCGTCCGTCCCTACTTTTACGTTGACTTCTATACTTCTTCCGTCGTCGTTTAAAAGATTTAAAACCTTGTCTTTGCTCGTTACGACGGACAAAAAGTTTTTAAGTTTATCTACGTTTTCGTATTCCGGATGGTTTAATATTTTATCTTCGCCCTCTAAAACGATTTCTTCGTTTTTACTGACGTAAGTTTTAAGCGCTTCTATTACGTTTACAAATACGTTTTTATAGCCTAAAAAATTGTCTTCAACCTCCGGGCTCATACTGCAAACTTCGTCTAAAGTTCTACCGATAAACATATTGTAAAGAATTCTTTCGGCATCGGCTAAATGTTCGTCCGTCATCTCTTCCGGTATGTCTATATAGTTATCCTTTAAAAGTTTGGTATCCGTAACTATCAATACGAGTGCAACGGAAGGCTTAAATCTAAAAAGTTTTATGTTGTTTATCTTTTCTCCCGCATCGTGAGAGGCAACGGCTAAAGACGTATAAGACGTCAATTCGCTAATAACCTTGGTTGCGTTTTTTAAAACGTATTCTACGTTTTCTGCCTTTTCTAAGAAGACGTTTTTAATGTAATCTAACTCTTCGGTCGTAAGCTTATCCTTAACCATAAGTTCGCTTACGTATAACTTATAAGCTTCTACCGACGGTATTCTGCCTGCAGAAGTGTGCGGTTGCGATAGATAACCTAATTCTTCTAAGGCAGAAAGTTCGCTTCTTACGGTTGCAGAACTTATATTGCTCATATACTTTTGAGTTATACTCTTAGAAGAAACGGGAACAGCCGTTTCTATATAATCGTCAATTACTATTCGAAGAATCTTCTTTTTTCTATCTGACAGTTCCACGTCGGTCTCCTTTTATCGTTGGCACTCTTGCGTTTTGTTTGTTAGCACTCAATTTGCTTGACTGCTAAATCTTGACTATATTTTACAACTATTATAAGTATTTGTCAAGACTTTATTCCGCCTTTTTTTAAATTTTTTTATTTATATTATATAATGATTATAACTTTTTCCGTTTATTTATAATTGGCTATTGATATAACAATCAACAACTTTACTCTATCGTTTATGCGGTAATAATTGCTTAATGCAATACAGAGTGTAGCGAACACCACGTACGCACCTTTGATATTTTCCCCATAAACGCTAACGTACAAAAATCTACAACTTTAAAGGTTTTGACAACACTTAAAATATCGCAGACTAAATATTTTATGCAATATACCAGAGCCAAAAGAACTTTGTATTACGCTAGAAAAGAAGGTCTAATGCAAAAAGCATAGACCTTCTTTTCTTGTTTGTATTTTAAGGGGGATTATGGGTTGAGTAAACAAATTGCTTTGTATACTTGCATTATACTATCCTTATGTGATTTTAATGTGATAATTTATTTTATTTTTAGTGATTTTTTATTAATTACAAATTTTATTATATCTAATTTTTAAACCTAAGAATAAAAAACACACCGCACTTATTTACTAAGCAAGGTGTGTTTACTTTTAAATTATAATATAGTTTGTTTGTTATAAGGTTCTTCCTTTTTGACAGCGGTATCGCAAGAATTTCTATATACGACGAATCTCGTATAAAAATATTCTAAAACTAAATTAGACACCATCATTATCGCTTGAACGACGTATACGTTTATGCTTTTAGTTAAAACGTTAGTTAAAAGTGTAGAAACAGGTGTAAATACGACGTAAAAACATGCCACGAGAAGCATTGCAATCTTAATATTGTTTGCCGATTTAAAGGTAAATTTTCGATTAATCGTAAAATTCCACACGACCGACATTATTAAGCTGAGCAAATAACTAAGCCATGCTTTTAACCCGATAAACTCGTTAAATATAATATCTGCAAGTATTTGAATAATCCCTGCACTTGCCGAAATAAGTACGAATTTTACGGCACGTAAAAACTCTTTGTTTTTAGTTTGTGTTTCCATACTCCTTTCTCCAAAAAAATGTCATAAATTTATATTACAATTATATCATTTTTTTACGACTTTTGCAATAAATGATTAACGGCTATTACAATTTTTTACTTTTTGGAAAAACAGAACGCAAAAAAATGCGTTATTTGCTAGATTTTTTTAATTGTTTTACGTTGTTTTCGAACTGCGTACTGCAATCTTTTGGCATTATTCCACATAGCCTATATTCTTTTACTGTATTATTTAACTCTTCGAACATCTCCGTCGTTTCTTGTTTTTTATCGTAATTTATTGCACGTTCTTTTCTTATACCTAAGCCTTCGGCTGTTTCCACCGCGTCTATGTTTGACGCCAAAAACAAAAATTCCCACCCGTATTGGTCTTCTTTTTGTTTAATCATTTCTTTAATTTTAGCACTGCCGTAATTTATGCTTGCGTTTTCCTTTCCGTCGGTAGTAATTACGAACATTACACGTTTAGGAAGGTCTTCTTTACGTGCGTATTTATGAATATTGCCTATATGCTTAATCGCCCCGCCGATAGCGTCGAGAAGCGCCGTACATCCTCCAACCGTATAATCTTTTTGTTCTAAAGGCTTAATTTCTTTGAGATCTTTTCTATCGTGTAATACTTCTGAAAAATTAGAAAACAACACCGTCGAAACGTAAACTTTTCCATCTAACTCTTTTTGCTTTTCTATCATCGAGTTAAACCCGCCGACAACGTCGGCTTCCATGCCTGACATAGAACCGCTTTTATCTAAAATAAATACGAGTTCGGTAATTTCTTCTTTTGGGGTTATACCACCACAATCGGTTATAAATTCTTTT
>JAZNFL010000210.1:0-4651 GCA_045589135.1 Christensenellaceae bacterium | reverse complement strand
AAAATAATTTGCGAGCAAAATAAGGGCAAAAGGGTTATAGCATTTGCTCATAAAATAGAAGAAGAATATGTTTTTGACGGCTACGTAACGATAGAAGATCCCGTGCGCAAAGACGTTTGCGAATCGGTCAAAAGTTGTTTGTCTGCGGGGATAGAAGTTAAAATATTGACGGGAGATAACGTTGATACTGCGAGATACGTAGCACAAAAGTGCGGAATTTTAACCGAAGGAAAAATAATTTTGAACGCAGAAGAAACGGAACGTATGACGGACGAGCAATTGACAAAAGTTTTAAAGAACACTGCGGTCATAGCAAGAAGTTTACCGTCTACAAAATTAAGGGTAGTAAAGCTTTTAAAAGAAAGCGGAGAGGTGGTAGCGGTTACCGGTGACGGAGTAAACGACGCTCCTGCTATAAAACACGCAGATATTGGAATATCTATGGGCGATGGATCAGAAATCGCAAAAGAAGCGTCGGATATCGTTCTTTTGGATAATTCTTTTACAACTATCGTAAAAGCTATTTCTTTTGGGAGAAACGTCTATAATAACTTTAAAAGCTTTATAATGTTTCAGTTGACGGTCAATTTGACGGCGGTAATAGTAATCGTTTCGACTCTTGCAATGGGGTTAGAAGCGCCTTTTGGCACGTTGCAACTCTTATGGATAAATATAATTATGGACGGACCACCGGCACTTTCTTTAGGACTTAAAACTGCAAATAGAAACAATTTAGAGTATTCTCCCGTCAAAAGAAACGACGATATTATATCCTTTAAAACGCTATGTAGAATTCTTTTGCATGCAGTATTTATATCGTCTATCGTCATATTGCAAACTTCCACCGACTTTTTAAGGGTTGGTATAGAAAAACAAAAAACCGTAGTGTTTACACTTTTTACCGTGTTGCAATTGTTAAACGCAATAAATTGTACCGAGCCGGGCAAATTAAGCATTTTTTCTTCTTTAAAGAATGCAAAATCAGTGTTTGGGGTAATAACGATCACTTTTATTGTTCAAGTTTTAATAACGCAATTTGCTGGGGGATTATTTAACGCCGTGTCACTCAGTTTAATAGATTGGGTTAAAACAATTGTAGTCGGTTTAAGCGTTATATTATTATCCGAAGGGTATAAACTATTATACCGTTTTACAACAAACAAAAAAAATCGACAATTAAGATGCGTTAAAGCGTAAATGAATTGAAATTTATTGCATAAAATATTTTGTATGAAGAATTTAAAGATTTCTGATGGTTTCAAAAATAAAAACAACGTTTTATACGTGTATAATACTTTATGCGGATTATTTAAACGCACGGGTACGGACGCAACGGCTATAATTAATAAAGGAAGAGCGTGTTTAAGCGTTGATATAAAAGACGATTTCTATTCGTTTATAAAGGCAGAAATAGAAGACAAAATCGCCGACGTAATAGCTATTAATTATAAATACGTTTATTTAAAAAAATTGGTAAATCCTTACGGTTTAAACGACTTCGAAAAAGAACTGCTTATAACAGCCTTAATTTCTGCGGATATAGACGACGATAAAAAATACGTAATAAACAAGATAGGGAAAAGCGACGATACGTGTATGGATGGGACTTTTAATTTTAGAATGGTTGCACTAAAAGAAAAATGGAAAGAAGTAGCGGGGTATATCCCCGCTTATTTCCGCAAAGAAGATTTAAAAAATTTTATAACTTATCTCGTTGGAGAAAAAAGGGGTAAAAGGGTTTTTGTAGAAGGTGGCGGAGTTTACGATAGGCATTTTAATAAGTTGAGCAGGTGTTTTTTGACTGACGGCAACTTAAACGACGGGTATATAATAAGAGAAATTTTGTTGTCCGGTGGCGGAGAAGTAGAATTGTCTTCAGAAATCCCAGAAAAAGATAGATTCTACCTAAAAGAGTATTACGGCAATAAAATATTTTTTCGTAAAGGATTTTTTAGTTAAATGGGTTGACAAATTTTTTATTTGAGATATAATTAAATACACGTATTGACGACGTCGACGTATACGGCGTCGCTTTTATTTTCTAAAAACAACGTAATTATATTGGATTTTTATCCGTAATAATGTAATAAAACGAAGGAAGAGAGGGCAAAATGAAAATTACTTTCGCAAACGGAAGTACAAAAGAATACGACAGTGGCGTAACCGTTGGAGAAGTCGCAAAATCTCTTGGTGGGGACGTTTATCGTGTTTCCGTTGCGGGTAAATTGGACGGAAAAACGGTGGATTTTTGCCATAAGATTTCTTCTGATTGTAATTTGAGTTTTATTACGGCAAAAGACAAAGAGGGGTTGGATATATATAGACACACTTGTGCTCACGTTCTTGCTCAAGCTTTAAAGATTATTTATCCTACGTGCTCTTTAGCCATTGGTCCGGTTATAGAAAACGGATTTTATTACGACGTTGATTTTAAAACTCCTATATCGCAAGAAGATTTTGACAAAATAGAAGACGAGATGCGCCGTATTATCAAAGGCAGTCTTCCTATAGAACGCTACGAGCTTTCTAAAAAACAAGCAATCGAACGAATGAAGGATTTCGGCGAGCTTTATAAGGTGCAAATAATAGAACAGTTTGACGACGACGAGCCGGTAGTTTTTTACAAGCAAGGGGCTTTTACAGATATGTGTAAAGGTCCGCATCTTCCCACTACAGGAAGAATTAAAGCTTTTAAACTTACCGCTTTAACCGGAGCGTATTGGAAAGGGGATTCTAAAAATAAAATGCTTTATCGTATTTACGGTACTGCTTTCGAAAAAAAGAGTCAGTTAGAAGAGTATTTGCAGTCGGTAGAAGAAGCAAAAAAAGGCGACCACAACAAAATTGGCAGAGAGTTGGGCTTTTTTGCTACCATACAAGATATTGGCCAAGGTTTACCGGTGATTTTGCCTAAAGGGGCAAAAACTATTCAGGTTTTGCAAAGATTCGTAGAAGACGAAGAATACTCAAGAGGATATCTTCCAACAAAAACTCCAATGTTTGCAAAGAAAGATTTTTATAAAACTGCGGGTTATTTGGACGCCTTTAAAGAAGAAATGTTTATGATCGGAAACGAAGAAACCGAAAAAGACGTATTTGCTTTAAGGCCGATGAGTTGTCCGTTTCAATTTCAAGCCTATTTAAACAAGCCGAGAAGTTATAGAGAATTGCCTTTAAAATATAACGAAACTTCTACGTTGTTTAGAAACGAAGACAGTGGAGAAATGCACGGTCTTATAAAGCTTAGACAATTTACCATATCGGAAGGTCACGTAATTTGTAGACCGGATCAGCTTGTTACGGAATTTAAAGATTGTCTTGATTTAGCTTTATATTCTTTAAGGTGTTTAGGACTTATAGACGACGTATCGTTTAGGTTTTCTAAACGAAGCGAAGAAAATAAAGTTAAATACGTAGGCACTGCCAAAGAGTGGAAAAAGGCGCAATCCGAAATGAAGAAAATTCTCGACGGATTAAATTTAGATTACGAAGAGGTCGAAGGAGAGGCTGCTTTTTACGGCCCTAAATTGGACGTTCAAATAAAAAACGTTTACGGAAGATCGGATACTTTGATAACTATACAAATAGATTTTCAATTATCCAAAAAGTTCGATATGGATTATACCGATTCGGACGGAAATAAAAAATATCCATACGTTATACATAGAACGAGCATAGGTTGTTACGAGAGAACTTTAGCTTTGCTTTTAGAAAAGTACGCAGGGGCTTTGCCTTTATGGATTTCTCCGGTTCAAGTAAAAGTTTTGACGGTCACTAAAAATGTAAACGATTACGCTCTTAACGTATGCAAAGAGTTATCTAATTACGGTATAAGGGCAGAAGTTGATTTAAAAGACGATACTATCGGTAAAAAAATACGAACGGCTCATTTAGAAAAGTTGCCGTATATACTCGTTATAGGAAAAGAAGAAAAATCTTTAAATCAAGTGTCCGTAAGAAAGCGTGGCGAAGGCGATATAGGTAAATTTGATTTAAAAGAATTTATTTTAAAAGTTTTAGAAGAAAACAACAAAAAAACGCTCTAAAACAGTTGACAAACGTTTGTTTAAATGTTATTATATCAAAGTTGAAAGTAGACGTTTGTTCTCGCCGTACGCATTTTAGTTAGTACGAGCAAAATAATAACACCATATTTTATAAAGGGATTATTATGGACGGATTGCTATTTTCAGCAATCCGTTTTTTTTAAAAATAAGAAAAGGAAAGGTGCACGACCATTAGTAGAGACGAATATCAAATCAACGAGCAAATCCGAGACAGAGAAGTTAGAGTAATTAGTGCCACGGGAGAACAACTCGGTGTTATGAGTACGGATTCTGCATTAAGACTTGCAGAAGAAGCCGATCTCGATCTTGTAAAAATTGCTCCGGGATCTAATCCCCCCGTATGCAAGATAATGGATTACGGTAAATTTAAGTTCGAAAATCTCAAAAAACTTAAAGAAGCCAAAAAGAACCAAAAAGTAGTAGAAATTAAAGAAATTTGGTTGTCTATGACTATTGACGTTGGAGATATAAACGTCAAAGCAAAGCAAGCAGGTAAGTTCCTTGCAAGTGGAAACAAAGTAAAAGTTTCTATAAGAATGAGGGGAAGACAAAACGCTCACTCAGATATGGGTATTCAAGTAATG
>JAZNFL010000209.1:0-4356 GCA_045589135.1 Christensenellaceae bacterium | reverse complement strand
TTTTGTTTAATTGTTTGCTTTGCTTGTTCTATGTCTTCTTTAGATTGATCTTTAAGCTTATTAATTTCTTCCTTATATTGTTTTTTAAGGGTTTCGTACTCTAATTTTAACTCTTCTAATTGAGCGTTGATTTGTGCAATTTCTTCTTCGGTCAAAGTTTGGTCTTTTAATTGTAACAACAACTCGTCGATCTTTTTACCCTTTTCGAAAAGGTCTGCGTATTCTTCTTTTAAAAGTTCTACGGCTTTATTGTATTCTTCTCTTACTTTAGTCGTAAATCCGTTTAACTTTTCGTCTTTTTTAATAAGTTCTAATTTTTCTTTAAAAGAAAGTTCAAGTATTTCTTCTAAAGTCATTTCCGGATAAAGATTAGATATACGATCTATTATTTTTGCTTCTTTTAAGCTTACGTTTAACTCTTCTGCAAAAGCTTTAAACTCTTCTAAAGTTTCTTGTTCTACTTTTCCAAAAATGCCTTTTCCGTCAAAATATTCGTTTACTTTGTCTTTAATCTTTTTTTGTTTTTCTTGAATAAACTCTTGGTTTTGTCCGTCAATAGAAATATAAACCGTAGCGTTTACCGTATTGACGTCTATAAATCCTAACTCTATAGCCATAGCTGTAAACATCTTAGCCGCTTCTTCTACCGATTTGCCGGTAAGTTCTACTTTACATAAAACGGTTTCTCCGTCTTCGTTTACTGCATTTACGGCAACGACGGATCCTTTGCCGTCGATTACCATTTCTATCTCCGGATTAATCCTCATGCTAACGTAAGAATACTCCTCCGCCTTTGCAGTGTTTGGAGAACCACAACTTACCAAACACGTAAATAATAAGCATACGCTTAAAACAACTTTAAACACTCTAAAAAATTCTTTTTTCATATCTGCTTCTCCTTATAATAATTTAGTATAAAAACAAATACTCTTGTCTTATCTCTTTTTCTTTTGCAATATCACAAAAGGCATAATGATAAAACTTTTTCTTTGTTTTTCTTTACACTTAATAAACGTTTTAAAAGTTTGTTTTGTTGCAAAAAAATAAAATTTTTTAAAAGTTTTTTTATTGCCGAATTATAAGTTTTACATATCGCAAACGGTTATACGATTTTTATACTTTAAAGCAAATTAAATGCTTTTTATTATATAATATAGGTATATCCTTTTTAAGTTTAGTCAATAATTAGGCTATGAAACGATATTTGAATTTATCTTTATTATTAGACAGTTTTTTTACTTATATTTGCGCAGTAATAATTTTTTTATCTCTGTTTGCAAGAAGGTTTTTGCCGATGCAATTTAGATTGCCTATTGCTTTAACGGTCGCTTTATTGCCAATGATTGCAATTACTTACCTTAAAATTAAAAACGCTCGAAACAAAGAGTCCACCCAAAACGAAAATCAAGCCATTTTTCGCTTATCCGAATTTTTGACGTTTTCTTCTCCAAACGAAGTAAAGTCGCTCTTTAAAAAACTCTTCGAAAAAATCAATATCTCTTGCGAATCCACAACACAAAAAACGGTAATACTTAGCAAATATAATTGTCATTTTTTGTTTTATCCGAACGATTTACAGCAAACGGATATTATAAAAGCGGTAAAAACAAACAATCCTAAACGACTTACCACAATAGTTTTTGGCAACACTTTTGCAGAAAACTGTTACGATAACACCTTTTTAACTAAAGCCAACGCTCTTGTAATCGACGCAAAAGAAATATACTCTTTACTTAATTCTTGCGACCTTTTACCAAAGACCGAAGAAGTAAATTTTAAAGAAAACAAATTTAAATCCTTAATTAAAAATTTAAACGATAAAAAAAGAGCAAAGCGCTTTTTTTATTGCGGTTGCGCCTTACTCTTATTTTCTTTATTTGCGTTCTTCCCTTTATACTACACGATAACCGGATGCGTTCTTTTGATTGCTTCTCTTATCTTGTTTTTATTTGGAAAAACTACTACTAAGCAAACTTTTAGCCTTTTGTCGCTTTCTAAAACTTGCGATTAAAAGACGATATGTTCTATACCTTTCTTTTTGCTTTTTCTATATAAAACTACTTTGTGTCCTATTACGCAAACGAGTTCTGCGTTTAAACTTTCAGCTAGTTCTTCTCCTATGGTTAAAGCGTCGTCTTCGGTATTGTTTAAAACGGTAAGTTTGATAAGTTCTCTCTTTTCTAACGCATCCGAAAACGAATCTATCATGTTTTGGCTTATTCCGCCTTTACCAACTTGTCCTATAGGATCAAGAGTTTGTGCTATGCTTCTTAAATTGCTTCTTTGTTTAGACGTAAACATAATTTTCTCCTGTTAGTAATTATATAGGTATTAATCTATAAAGTCGAATTCTACGTCGCCCATAACGACGACGTCCCCATCTTTTGCTCCAAGACTTCTGAGTTTTTTAATAACGCCTTTATCTCTTAAAGTCTTTTGCATATACGCAATAGAATCCATATCGTTTAAAACAACGTTTCTCGTTAAAAGATCGACAAGTGGTCCATCGACGACGTATACTCCGTCTTCGTCTTTGTAAACCTCAAATTCGTCCGTATTAGGCGTTTCGTAATTGAATTCTTCGTGAGCAATAGGCTCTACCGGTGGTAAATCTTTTAAAATATCGAATATGCATTTTATTAATTCTTTAAGGTTTTCTCCGCTAATAGCCGTTATCGTCAACAAAGGATATTTGTTTCTAAACTTCTTTTTAAACGCTTTAATATTTTCTTCTGCTCCGTATATGTCGCATTTGTTTAAAACTACTATTTGAGGAAGTTTAGACAAAACCTTGCTGTAACTTCTTAACTCTTTATTTATAGCTTTAAAGTCTTCGTACGGATCTCTTCCTTCCACTCCGGAAACGTCTACGACGTGCACGAGCATACGGGTTCTTTCTATATGTCTTAAAAACTCCGTGCCAAGCCCTGCGCCTCCTGCCGCACCTTCTATAAGTCCCGGGATATCCGCAACCACGAAAGAATCGTCGTAATAATTGACTACTCCGAGATTTGGAGAAAGCGTCGTAAAGTGGTAATTTGCAATTTTGGGCTTTGCTCCGGAAATTTTAGATAAAAGCGTAG
Organism: Christensenellaceae bacterium; assembly: GCA_045589135.1. Lineage (GTDB taxonomy): Bacteria > Bacillota > Clostridia > Christensenellales > Borkfalkiaceae > CAKQKQ01. Next base: position 1,273 of record JAZNFL010000209.1, on the reverse strand, counting down.
ACTTACCAACGTTAGGGAATCCTATAAGACCTACGTCTGCTATAACTTTTAATTCTAAAACAACTCTATGGGCAGAAACTATTTCTCCCTTTTGAGCAAAATGAGGGCAATGTCTTCTGCTCGTGCAAAAATGCACGTTGCCTTTTCCTCCAAGCCCGCCGTTTAAAACTTTAACCGTTTGTCCCTCGTAAAATATATCGCAAATTATTTTATCGGTTTCTTTATCTCTAATTACCGTGCCCAACGGAACGGGTATATAGAGATCTTCGCCGTTTTTGCCTTTGCATTTTTTTGTGTCGCCTTTGCCTCCGTCTTCTGCGACGAATTTGTGTCTGTACATAAAATCTATAAGGCTGGTTTTTCGTCTGTCCCCTATAAAGTATACGCTTCCGCCACGTCCACCGTCGCCACCGTCCGGTCCGCCGTTTGCAACCCCTTTATAACGTATAAAAGAAACTATGCCGTCGCCACCGTTTCCTGCTTTAATAACTATACTCTCTTTATCTACGAACATATTATTCTCCTACGCTTTGTTTTATTTCTTCTTCCGTTAAAACGGTTATTCCGTTCTTTATAAAAAGATCGGCTGTAATTCCGTTTTTGTTTATAAGCTTACCGCTAAAACTGCCGTCGTAAACCATACCCTTTCCGCAAGACGGACTACGAGATTTAAGTATTGCCTTTTTGCAACCGTTTGCTTTTACAATACTTAAAGCCTTTTTAGCTCCGTCTGTAAAATTTTTTGTAACGTCTTTTGCTTGACGGTCTATAACTTTACCCCCGACGATTTCTGCAGGGCTTCTTGGACAAGAAAGACCACCCAAAACTTCCGGGCAAATCTCTACCACAGTATAATTACGCAAAAATTCTACGACTTGTTTGCAATAATTATTTTGTCCGTTATATTTACAATTAACCCCCGTAAGACATGCGCTTACGGCTATTTTTTCTTTATCTTTAAAACTTTCCATTTAATCTTTTTTCTTTACGCCGTTTTTTTGACACAATTCGGCAATCGGACACGAAGTGCACGAAGGATTTCTTGCCGTACAAATTTTTCTTCCGTGGTATATTAAGTAATGATGCGCTTTAGACCAAAGATTTTTATCTATAGCCTTCATCAACTGTTTTTCGGTATTTAAAACGTCTTTTGCCTTAGCAAGACCTATTCTGTTAGAAACCCTAAACACGTGCGTATCGACGGCAATAGCGTCCCCGTTAAAAGCCACGCTGTAAACGACGTTGGCTGTCTTTCTTCCTACTCCGTCAAGAG
>JAZNFL010000208.1:0-3359 GCA_045589135.1 Christensenellaceae bacterium | reverse complement strand
GACTCCGCAGGAGGAACGGCAAAACAAGGCAGAGATAGAAGATTCCAAGCGATACTTCCTTTAAGAGGTAAGATTTTAAACGTAGAAAAGGCAAACGCAAGAAGGGTTCTCGACAACGAAGAAATCAAGGCGATGATAACGGCTTTCGGCGGTGGCATGCAAGAAAACTTCGACGTAACCAAGATTCGTTACGACAGAATTATCTGTATGACGGATGCCGACGTCGACGGAAGCCATATTAGAATTTTACTTTTGACGTTCTTCTTTAGATATATGCGTCCTTTGGTAGAACAAGGCCACGTCTATATCGCTCAACCACCTTTATACAAAGTTACAAAAAACAAAGTCGATCACTATTTTTATTCTGATAAAGAACTCCAAGATTATATTTCCGAAAACGGAAAGGTAGAAGTTCAAAGATATAAAGGTCTTGGAGAGATGAATGCAGAACAACTTTGGGATACCACTATGAACCCTGCCAACAGAACCCTTTTAAAGGTAACCGTTCAAGACGCAGTAGAGGCGGATGCAACCTTTAATTTGCTTATGGGAGAAGTTCCGGAACTTCGCAGAAAGTTTATAGAAGAAAACGCTAAACTCGTTGGCGAACTCGATATTTAAGGAGGATATTTTATGGCTAAAAAGAATTGGGGCGAAGAGTTGACTGGAGAATTCCGTCGCACGCTCGAGATGACAAAAACCATAGATATAGAAGTAGATGCAGAATTGAAAAAATCATTCATCGCATACGCAATGGCGGTAAACGTTTCAAGAGCAATACCGGATGCGAGGGACGGACTTAAACCCGTACACAGAAGAATATTATATTCTATGAACGAACTCGGTTTAACCCCCGATAAGCCGTATAAAAAGTGTGCAACTATCGTCGGTGACGTTCTCGGTAAATACCACCCACACGGGGACTCTTCCGTTTACGACGCACTCGTAAGACTTGCACAAGACTTTTCTATCAATCTTCCTTTGGTAGACGGACACGGTAACTTCGGCTCTGTGGACGGAGATCCACCCGCAGCGTACAGATATACCGAAGCAAGAATGAGCAAACTCGCTCTCGAAATGCTTAGAGAGATAGATAAAGACACGGTAGATTTTTATCCAAACTTTGACGACACCCGTATGCAACCTTCCGTTTTACCTGCAAGATACCCAAATCTTTTGGTAAACGGTTCGGACGGTATAGCCGTCGGTATGGCGACCAATATCCCACCGCATAACTTAAACGAAACTATCGACGGAGCAATAGCCCTTCTCGACAATCCGGAAATAACAATCGACGAGCTTATGGAATATATCCCTGCGCCAGATTTCCCTACGGGGGCGTTACTTCTCGGCAGAAGCGGTGTTAAGCAAGCTTACAGAACGGGCAGAGGCAGTATTATCCTTCGTTCTCGTTGCGAGATAGAAGAACTCGACAACGGCAAGAGCAAAATTATCGTTACCGAGATACCTTATCAAGTAAATAAGCAAAAACTCATCGAGTCCATTGCAGACTTGGTCAAGGATAAAAAGTTAGAAGGAATTTCCAACGTCAACGACGAATCCGATAGACACGGTATGCGTATCGTAATAGACGTTAAAAAAGATTACAACGCTCAAGTTATTCTCAATTTCTTATACAAGCATACAAATCTTCAAATCAGCGACGGCATGATAATGCTTGCGCTCGTAGACGGAGAACCAAAGTATCTCAACTTAAAGCAAATGTTAGAGTGTTACGTAAATCACCAAATAGACGTAATTACCAGAAGAACGAGATACGAGCTTTTAAAGACTCAAGAAAGAGAACACATCGTAAAGGGCTTGGTTATTGCTCTTGCAAACATAGACGAGGTTATCGCTATAATTCGTCGTTCTCAGGATAAGCAAGAGGCTGTCAAAGCCCTTATGGAAAACTTTGAACTCTCCGAAAAGCAGGCAAACGCAATTCTCGATATGAGGCTTCAAAGACTTACTTCTTTAGAAGTGGAAAAGCTTAAAGCAGAACTCGAAGAATTAGATCGTACCATGGCAGACTTAAAAGACATTTTAGAAAAGCCGGAAAGAGTAAGATCTATGATAAAAAACGATCTCAACGAGATTAAGCAAAAATACCCAACGCCAAGAAAGACGGAACTCGCTATAGACTATGGCGAAATCGACGTGGCGGACTTAATCGAAAAAGAAGACGTAGTAATTTCTATGACGCATCTCGGATACGTAAAACGTATGCCTGTTGCAGAATATAAATCTCAAAGACGTGGCGGTAAAGGAATAGTCGGACACAAGGCTAAAGAAGAAGACTTTGTAGAAAACATGTTCATATGTTCAACTCACGATAAGTTGCTTTTCTTTACCGACAAGGGTAAAGTTTACTCTATTATGGGTTACGAGATTCCGGAAGCTCAACGTACGGCAAGGGGCAGAGCCGTCATAAACTTAATTCAAATAGACGCAGGCGAAAAGGTTACGGCAGTTATACCTTGCAAGGATAATTCTGACGGATATATTGCAATGGCTACCAAAAACGGTCTTATCAAAAAGACAGCTTTAACAGAATTCGACCGTATCCGTAAGACGGGTAAAATAGCTATATCCTTAACGGAAGAAGACCTTTTAATTTCCGTCAAATACACAAGTGGTAACGACGAGTTTATCGTTGCAAGCCGTAAAGGTAAATGTATAAGATTTAGCGAAGCAGACGTAAGACCTATGGGTAGAGATACTCAAGGTGTAAAGAGCATGGAATTGTCAAAAGACGATTACGTCATCGATATGGAGGTTGTCAAAGAAGGCTACGACGTCCTTACGATTAGTACAAACGGATACGGCAAGAGAAGCGATATAGAAGACTATAGACTTCAAACGAGAGCTGGTAAAGGCATAAAGGCAGGAGTGTTCGACAACAAGACGGGAGAACTCTCTGCGTTAAAGTTTATTCTTCCGGAAGAAGACGTAATGATTATCTCCGACGATGGAACTATTATAAGAATCCAAGCACAAGAGATTACCAAGATTGGCAGAGATACCAAGGGTGTAATTATAATGAGGCTCAATAAAGGCAGTATCTCCACTATAGCAATAGCACCTCATCAAGAAGAATCCGAAGAAGATTTAGAAGAGGGCGAAGAAGTTACGGAAGAATAATTTATAAAAAATCAATATCAAAAAATTGTCGTGTTTACGGTTTTTCGTAGACACGACTTTTTTATAGCCTAAAAGGCGTTTATATTAAAGTAAACGCTCTTTTTTATTTGCAAAAAATTACTATTTTAAAAGTGTCGAGATGACTTTTGTTTTTTCGTAGAAGAAAATTTGTATTTTGTACGAAGTTAAAGCATTGATATAAAATCCAATAAAAC
>JAZNFL010000207.1:0-8737 GCA_045589135.1 Christensenellaceae bacterium | reverse complement strand
CTTACTATAAATACGACGCTATCAACGTTAAAAAAGTTACCGACATCCCGGATGATTATTATGGAAAGATGGGTGTTCCTATTACATTTTTAGATAATTACAATCCCGAACAATTTGAAATTATAGGACTAGGCGCTGGCGATCTTGGAAGAGATATAGGAATAGGAAATGAATACACAGAAGAAGAATTAAAAATTTTTAAGAAAGCAAACCCTGCTTTTAGACGTGGAATACCTTTTTATTTTCAACACAATGAAATTATTGTTCCATACGCTAGACTTATTATAAGGAGAAAGCAAAATGATAATAGAATTACACGAGATTAAAATTAGAGATGTTGTAAACGGTTATGTAGATAGCCAAGAGAACGGCGTTGTGGGTTATGGCGGAAAACTCAATATTCGTCCGGCGTTTCAGCGTGAATTTGTGTATAAAGAAAAACAACGCAATGCCGTTATAGAAACAGTTGTAAAAGGTTTTCCCCTTAACGTTATGTATTGGGTGGAAGACGAAAAAGGCAATTTTGAATTGTTAGACGGTCAGCAACGCACAATTTCTATTTGTCAGTACGTAAACGGCGATTTTTCCCTTAATAGTAGAGCATTCCATAACCTAACCGAAACAGAAAAAAATCAAATTTTAGATTATCCCCTTATGATTTACATTTGTAATGGAAACGACAAGGAAAAACTTGATTGGTTTAAGATTATTAATATTGCAGGGGAGCAGTTAAAAACTCAAGAATTGCGTAACGCTATTTATACGGGAGAATGGCTTTCGGATGCTAAAAGGTATTTTTCTAAAATTGGCTGCGTGGCGTATCTTTTAGCAAATAAATATCTTAACGGCGAAGTCAACAGGCAGGATTATTTGGAAACTGTTTTAGCGTGGATTTCTGCAAAGGAAAATATAAAAATTGAAGACTATATGTCTATACATCAACACGATAGCCACGCAACACCTTTATGGCAGTATTTTCAATCGGTAATATCTTGGGTACAAACGATATTTCCAAAATATCGCAAGGAAATGAAAGGCCTTGCATGGGGTATTCTTTATAATACGTACGGCGACAAGATATATAATCCGCAAGAATTAGAAACAAAAATAGTTGCTTTGATGCAAGATGATGACGTAACAAAACGTTCGGGAATTTACGAATATTTACTTTCGGGAAACGAAAAGCATCTTAGTATACGTGCTTTTACCGACAACGAAAAAAGAAAAGTTTATGAACGTCAAAAAGGAATTTGTCCGCATTGCGAAGCCGAACATCGCCCTAAAATCCATTACGAAATAGAAGAAATGGAAGCTGATCACATTACGCCATGGTGTGAAGGTGGTAAAACAAGCGTAGAAAATTGTCAAATGCTTTGCAAAGAGCATAATAGAAGAAAGTCAAACAAGTAAGACGCAAAAAATTGAGTATGTTTAGTAAAGTTGTGTATTTGATATGGGTGATAAAAAAAGACTAACGAGTTTTTCGTTAGTCTTTTACGTTGTCTAAAATTGTTACGGCAATAGGTAAATTATTCGTGTCGTTTTATTAAAATTTGGTCAAAACAATTATACGTTAAATCTAAAGAGAACGACGTCGCCGTCTTTAACGACGTATTCTTTTCCTTCTGAACGAACTTTGCCGAGTTCTTTTGCCTTTACGTAACTGCCACATTCCAACAATACTTCGTAGTCTACGACTTCTGCCCGGATAAAGCCTTTTTCGAAGTCGCTGTGGATTTTGCCTGCGGCTTGTGGGGCTTTAGTTCCGTTGGTTATAGTCCAAGCTCTCGTTTCTTTTTCTCCTGCCGTCAAATAACTTATAAGACCAAGGAGTTTATAAGAAGCTTTTACAAGTTTATTAAGTCCGCTTTCTTTAAGTCCAAGCTCGGTTAAAAACATTGCTGCTTCTTCCGGATCGAGTTCAGAAATCTCTTCTTCCGTTCTTGCACAAATTACCATAACTTCGCTTCCTTCGGTTTTTGCAAACTCTTTAACTTTAACAACCAAAGGTATTTCGTTGTCTTCTTTACCCATATCGTTTTCGCTAATGTTGGCAGCGTAAATAACTTTTTTAGAGGTTATAAGGTATAAAGAATCGACGTAAGCTTGTTCTTCTTCGGTAAGACCGGAGATCATTCTTGCAGGTTTTTCTTCTTCTAAAAGTTTTAAAATTCTCTCTAAAACAGAAGCTTCTTCTTGATATTGTTTGTTGCCCGTCTTAAACATGGCTCTTGCTTTGTCGAGTCTTCTCGTAACGGTTTCCATATCAGAAAGTATAAGCTCTAAGTTTATAGTGTTTATATCTCTTATTGGATCTATAGAGTTGTCTACGTGTATAATGTTGTCGTCTTCGAAGCATCTTACGACGTGTACGATAGCGTCGACTTCTCTTATGTGCGATAAAAATTTATTTCCTAAACCTTCGCCTTGAGCAGCGCCTTTAACAAGCCCGGCAATGTCTACGAATTCTATAGTTGCAGGGGTGGTCTTTTTACTGTCGTATAAAGCGGTAAGTTTGTCTAATCTTTCGTCCGGAACGGCAACTATACCGACGTTTGGCTCTATCGTACAAAACGGAAAGTTTGCCGCTTGAGCCCCTGCGTGTGTTATTGCGTTAAATAAAGTAGATTTGCCAACGTTTGGTAAGCCCACTACGCCTAATTTCATAAAACTGCACCTTCTTTAAAATATTCCGAAAGCTTTCGAGTACGTTTACAAGACAAAAAATAAACCGTTTGTAAAACATAATGGATTTTTGCGATAAAAAAGTTTCGGTGTTTACCCGAATATTATACAACAAAAAAACTTTTTATTCAATCTATTTGTTGCTAATAATATTAAAATATGTTAAAATTATCAGTGAAAAGATAAAAATCGGAGAAAGAAATGGATTACAAAAAATATATAGCGTCTAAGCTTTTGGTAGATGGTGTAAATAAAGAAGAAATAGAGTCTGCGATTGCAGTTCCTCCAACGACGGATATGGGCGATTACGCATTGCCGTGTTTTAAGTTTGCAAAGGTATTGCGCAAGTCCCCCGTTGCTATTGCGGAAGAACTTAAGAATTCTTATCCCGTGGACAAGCACATAGTCGAAGTAAACGCCGTAAACGGATATTTAAATTTCCGTGTCAACCGTAAAGCTTTGGCAGAGGACGTTTTAAAAGAAATTTTAGAAAAAGCCGAAAGATACGGTTCTTCGGAGATCGGACAAGGAAAAACCGTATGTATCGACTATTCTTCCATAAATATCGCAAAGCCCTTCCATATCGGGCATTTAAGCACTACGGTTTTAGGCGGAGCGCTTTATAAGATTTTCAATTTTTTAGGATATAAATCCGTAGGTATAAACCACCTTGGAGATTACGGCACGCAATTCGGTAAGCTTATTTATGCTTACAAAGAATGGGGCTCTAAAGAGGGCGTGTTGCAAGGCGGAATAAAAGAACTTACTCGTCTTTACGTCAAATATCACGAAGAGTGCGAAGCAAATCCTTCTATGGACGATATGGCGAGAGAGTATTTTAAGCGTATAGAAAACGGAGAAAAGGAAGAGACCGAACTTTTTAATCTTTTTAAAGAAATGACTTTAAAAGAGGTCGAAAAGATTTATAAAAAGTTAAATATAACTTTCGATTCTTACGCAGGGGAGAGTTTTTATAACGACAAAATGCAACCCGTCGTTGACGAACTTAAACAAAAAGGTCTTTTAGAAGAAAGTCAAGGCGCAATGGTTGTCAATCTCGAAGAATACGGAATGCCACCTTGTATTATACTCCGTTCTGACGGAGCTTCGCTTTACGCTACGAGAGATTTAGCCGCGGCTTTATATAGAAAAAATACTTACGATTTCGACAAGTGCTTATACGTCGTTGCGTATCAACAAAATTTACACTTTAAACAGATTTTTAAGGTGCTAGAATTATTAGAAAAACCTTGGGCAAAAGATATGGTACACGTATCTTACGGAATGGTTTCTTTAGAGGACGGGGCTATGAGCACACGTCACGGAAAGGTCGTATTGCTCGAGGACTTGTTAAATAAGAGCGTAGAAAAGAGCCTTGCAATAATAAACGACAAAAACCCCGATTTGCCAAACAAAGAAGAAACTGCCGAAATGGTCGGCACGGGAGCAGTTATTTTTGGCGCTTTACAAAACAACAAGATTAAAGATATAGTTTTCAGTTACGACAAGGCACTTAATTTCGACGGAGAAACCGCTCCTTACGTCCAGTATACGGGAGCGAGATGTTTAAGTGTATTGCGCAAAGCCGGAGAAATGGGCGAGTATGCCGTTTGCGATATGAACGACGCAGAATACAATCTTATAAACACTTTACAAAACTTCCCGGACGTCGTTAAGGCTTCTGCAGAAAAATACGAGCCTTCTTTTATTGCAAGATACGCAATAGAGTTATCGGGTGTGTTTAATAAGTTCTACTTCGACTGTAAGATTTTAGGCGAAGAAGACAACGTCAAAAACTTCCGTCTTGCTTTGACGAAAGCGACGTATATAACTTTAAAAAACGCCTTTGGGCTTTTAGGAATACAAATTCCGGATAGAATGTAAAAATTGGCGATTTTGTCAAGTTTATTAAGAGCGTTTCGTGTAATTGTGTAAAATTTGGATAATAACGGCGCTTTTAGGTCAAAGATTTGAACCTATTGTCGTAGTATAATAAAACAGGAGAAGGTAGTATGAAGAATTTGGTTTTATTCGATTTAGACGGAACTCTAATCGATACGAGTTACGATTTAAACGATTGCATGAACAAAATGCTTTTAAACAACGGGTTTAAGGCTATTTCTGTCGAAGAAACGAAAAAGTTTCTTGGATACGGATTGAGAAGATACGTAGAATTGGCAACTAAAGAAACTGATGCAGACAAACTCGACGCTTATACAAAAGAATACAAAAAGTATTTTGACGAAGACACCCACGCTAAGACCGTTCCGTATCAAGGAATGAAGGAACTTATCTTAAAGTTAAAAAGCAAAGGGATAAAGGTGGCTGTCGTAACCAACAAGCCTCAACTTACGGCAGAACAAGTTTGTAGAGAAAAGTTCGAGGGTGTAGAGTTCGATTACATAATGGGGCAAAGGGACGGAATAAAGCCTAAGCCATATCGCCAAAGCGTGGATATAGTAATACAAGAACTCGGCATAAGTCCGTCTTTATGCGTTTACGTGGGCGACAGCGAAGTCGACTATCAAACGGCTGTAAACGTAGGTATAGACAGCATAAACGTTTTATGGGGCTTTAGAACGAAAAAGCAGCTTAAGGAATGCGGTGTAAGAAACTTTGCCAAAACTCCCGAAGAGCTTTTTAATAAAATAATGTTCGAGGTGTACGAAAACATGAGCAAAAAGAAAACTAAAACTTTTATGAAGGAATTTAAAGCCTTTATAACTAGAGGAAACGTTCTCGATCTCGCAGTTGCTACCATTATAGGTTCGGCTTTCGGTTCTATTGTTTCTTCTTTCACTAACGGAATAATTATGCCACTTATCAGCCTTTTGTTTAAGGCGGAAAACTTAGACAAACTCGTAGTAGTTCTTCGTCCTGAGAAGGTAAACGAACTTGGAGAAGTCGTTCAAGCAGCGGTTACTTGGCAATACGGAACGCTTATTCAGGCAGTAATTAACTTCCTTATCATTGCGTTGTTCTTATTTATAGTAATAAAAGTTATTACCGGAATAAGAAAAGGCTTAGACTTCGACGCAAAGATTAGAGCTTCTGTACAAGCAAAACTCGATAGCGATACTCCGCTTGATATGGCAGAAGAAAAATGGCTTAAACGTCAACTTAAAAAAGATCCGGACGGCGCACCAAGAAAGACTCCTCCTGCTCCGGCTCCTGCTCCTGTAGAACCTTCTTCTACGGACAAGCTTTTAATGCAAATCTTAGAGCAGTTAAAAGAAAACAAAAAGTAAGATTTAAACTACAATTTAATTTAATCAATAAAAAACTCACGACTTGGTCGTGAGTTTTTTAGGATATTAAGGCTTATTTGGTGTTGTTTAAACGATAGATAAAGTCAAATCGGCAATAAGGTTTTGCACGGCTTTTGGCTATATTTAAACGATAGATAAAGTTAAACACGTCAGTGTTTTAATAGTTTTAATTTATAAAAAATCAAAAGCTGAGTTTATTTTTCGTCGTAATAGGTTTTAAATATGGCTTTTGTTTTTTTGTTATAGATAGTCTTTTGTTTTCTTTTGTGGTTTATAGCAAACTTATTTTTATAAAAATTTATAATAGATAAGTCTGCTTAGTAACACTTTTTTGGCACGAATTACTATAAAATAAAAGGTTTAAATAATCTTAAATTTAGATAAGTTAATTTATTCGTTGCCCGTTATAACAAGTCGTTAAATATTAAAAAACTTAACGTGTCCAAACTTATTTATAAAACCAAAACAAGCCTTTAACTATCCAAAAGGTTAAACTTCGGACTGTTCGTCCTCGTCGTAAGATTCTTTAAAATCTTCGACCGTCTTTTTGATTTTTTCTTGTCCTTGCGATACGATTTTGCGTGCTTTTTTAGAATTTGTAACTAATAATGCACCGCCAATCATACCTAAGGCAAGTCCTGTACAAAAAGCTTTTTCCATTTTTTCCTCCGCAGAGCATTTAAGCTCTGTTATAATTATGTCGCAAAATATTCTTATTATTCGTAAAAAATAAAAAAATGTCGAAAAAACAAAAAAATTTTAAGTTTATTCGTTTTGGCGTGGCGATTTGTGTTTTGGAGATAAAGTGCAAAATTGTGGTAGGGTAATTCGTGAGTTCGTTAGGTTTTTGTGGTCGAATTGGGGTGTGGACGTGTGATGAATGGATGTGTAGAGTTGGATTTGGTAGTGTGTGGGTGAGGATGAATGGTGTGTGGTGAGAGTGTGTGTCGTGCGGATGAGAGAGCGCAATAGTTTGTGGTTAAGTTAGGGGTTTTGTGGTCGAATTGGGGTAGCCTATGGTAGAGTTTGGCAGTTGGTAGCCAAACGGGGCAGTTTGTGGTCAAATTAGGTAGTTTATTGTCAAAAGGGGTAAACGTGGGTGAGTATGGTGTGTCCAATTAGCGAGATTGTAGATAGGGTAAGCGTTTGCGTGGGTGTGGTAAAAACTTGCTACGTGTGTCGATTTTGCCGTTGAAAAATTTTTTATTATAATAACGATAAAGCGTTTGTATAATAACCTTAATACTATAAAAAGACAGTAGTGCCATTTTAAATTGACTTTTGCAATTTGCTGTCGATAGGTTAGGAAAAATAAGCGATTAAGAATTGTTTACGAAGGGTTGGGACAAAATTGACAATAGGGGGATATTTGTAGGGGATTTAGATTTTAATATTTAACGTAAAAATAAAAGGTTTATTGCAAAAAAAGTATAAATAATCGTCAAAAAACAAATATTTTAGAATAAAGACTTGTAAAAAACGCTTAATTTTGTTATACTAAAACAAAGCGAAGTGCGGAGGTTGTAAGAGTGGGTAGAATTATTGCTTTCGATATAGGAGATAAGCGAATCGGAATAGCGATAAGCGATCCGTTTAATTCTATGGCTTTACCACTGGAAACCTACCACAGAAAAGGTTTTTCTAAAGATATAGCGTATCTCGTAAATTTAGCAAAAGAAAAGTGTGCCGACGTAATCGTGTGTGGGCTTCCGGTAAATTTTGACGGTAGTGTTTCCGTCCAAACGGAAAAAACTCAATCTTTTATAGAAGAATTACAAAAAAACACCGATATTAAAATCGTAACCAACGACGAAAGATTTACGACGCTTCAGGCACGTAGGCTTTTACTCGAAGCAGACATGTCGAGAAGCGATCGCAAGGGCGTAATAGATAAGGTTGCGGCGTCGTATATCTTAGAAGATTATTTAAACAAGTTAAAAAACGGCAACGTTTAAGCGTTGACTGTAAAAATAAGGTACGGCGTGCTGTAAGCATCCTTACCAAAAACGACTTAAAAGGTCAGGGAGAATTATTATGAACGAAAACGAATTAAAAGAAGTTAAGCAAGACGAAGAAGAATTATCCGATATCGTAGAACTCGTAGACGATCAAAACGTCGTTCGCAAGTTTTACCACGTAGGAACTATCGATTATAAGGGAGATTGGTACGTAGGCTTCCAAGCAGCAGAAGAAATCGAAGGTGTAGAACCTGACGAACTTATAATATTTAAGATAGAAGGCGACGAACAAAACGAAGTTTTAAAACCTATCGAAGACGAAGCTTTATTAGAAGAAGTTTACGAAGAATTTTGTCGTCAACTCCAAGAGGAAGAAGAAGCTTACGAAGCAGAAGAATTAGAATGCGAAGGCTCTTGCGAAGGTTGTCAAAGCCAATGTCCTTCGAGAAAAGACAACTAATTATATAATTGTTTATAAAGATTGCTTTTGTTGTGGGTTTTTAACCTATAATTTTTAGCAAAAGTAATAAGAGAGTATATTGATACTTATTAATTGATCTACAGTAAAAAAAGAACTTTAGGAAGGATTTTCTAAAGTTCTTTTTATGTTTTTAAAGTTTGGATACAACTTATGCTTTCGATGTGTTTATAAAGTCTTTTTTATGTTTTATGGGGATAAAAATTTCCGCTACTGTAAATGGGGTTACAACTTAAAAGATTTTTTATTGTTTAAAAGTTTTTGCTTGCTTAAAAAAATTTTTAAAATTCAGCAGAAAAAAATAAAATCGTTACGTCGATTAAAAATAAAAAATTGGCAAATATAAT
>JAZNFL010000206.1:0-9153 GCA_045589135.1 Christensenellaceae bacterium | reverse complement strand
CTGCCAGGCAGACTGTCTACGAAAAATTATATTATCAAATTGATTAGCTTTAACAATATAACAAAACGAATAAACTATCACAAATGCTTATCATAAGATAACGCAAATACTATATGTTGATTATAATCGCCAAAGTTTTTTCCAAAAATATTTATACCGCCACAATACTTGGCGTTTTTATCAACACCGATTCGAAAAGTGACAACTTCATCTTTTTTTAAATTTAATCGCGATATATCTACGTTTGAAACGTATTTACCGTTAAAATAACTACCACTGTCATTTACTTCTAATTTTATTAACAATCCGTACTGTGTTCCATCTTTCCACCAATCGGGCGTCATTATACCTTTTCTTGCTCCAAAATCTCCGGGAGAAATATAACTGCAAACCCGTATTCCGTTTATCTCAAAATAAATTTCCGACTTCCAAGACTCGTCATACCCCGGGGCTTCCGAACAAATTTCTAACGAAACAGAAATTGCCGTTGGTGTTTGTCTATCTATCGGCAACTTATATTCTAAATATCCAAAGTCTAGCCAAATAAGTTGAGCCATAAACCGCAACGGAGAATAAAAACAATTTGGATTATCTCGAGCTCCGATATATCCTTCTTTTCCACACATACCACAATACTTATTTACTTTAAAATCGGAATAACTTCCTATTGGAACGTTTATTACTTGACTAAAACACATCTTATGATCGTCTTTTTGCGATAATACGTTAAGTTCGACCTTTTCGTATTGTCTAGAAACCATTTTACTATTGCCTCTATCTGCCACACTTTTAGACACCGAAACAATTTGTGTTTTAGATAAAACGCTGACGTGTTCTGATACGCTGGATAGCGGAACGTTTAATTTTTCCGCTATATCACGAATACTGAGCGAACCTTTATTTAGCACTCTTAAAATATCCCGTCTTGTTTTACAATTTAACGCTTTTACTATTTCTTCGAAGTTTTTATCGTCATCTATATCTACGTATAAAACTTTATCATAATATTTTTCCATAAAACCGTTATTCCTTATAATTTTTAGTATACTTGTTATTTAATGTAGTTTTGTAAAATCGTGGCGTTTTTAACGTAATCTTAAGCACTGTAAAACAACGTTATCGTTATGACACAACTCCAAAAGCTTGGACAAGTTTTTGGAGTTGCTTGTCCTTATTGTTGTTTGCGCTTTTTAGTTTTTAATAGCGAATACGCAATACCGGCTACAAGCACAACGGAAATTGCAGATTGTCCACCTAACGATCCCCCACAACTTACAGTAGTTTGTCCGGCTTCGCTACTTGAAGAGCCTTGACCGTCGGATGCGCTTGGGGTTTCGGAAGTATTAGGTTGGTTGTCTTCTTTAAACGAAACGTTTATAGAAACGTCCGAGTTAGGCATTATAAACGAATAAATTCCTTCTTCAAAGACAACTTCTACGCCTTCTTCTGATAATGTAAATTTATCAACTTGGTAACCTTCCGGAACGTTTACTTCTAATTCTACAGATTGACCTTGGTAAACAAGCATTTCATTTGCAGAAAGATTTTCTCCCAAATAAACCTTATGCTTGTCGGTGTTAAGCCAGGTTACTCCTTCTTTTACGGAAGGGGCATCTACAACTTTAAGCCATGACCAATAAGTTGCTGGGGTATTAGTTCCGTTATACTTTCCGGCACTTGCAAAATCAACGAGTTTTATAATTTCCCCTTCTATCTCAACGTCAACGACAAGCATTGTACCAACAAGTCTTCCTGCTTTTACGTTGGCGTTTTCTATCGCAGACACGGTAAACGGTACGTTTTGATTATACGTCGGAACAATGGATTTGTCAAGAGCAAGAAGAATTGGTCCATAATATACGGAAGCAAATCCGGACTGTTCTCTTTCTCCCGTCCAATAAGTAAACGAAACAGCTATATCCAATAATATTTCGTCTCCGTTTTTCCAAGTTTTTTCTATTGAGTAATATTCTCCGCTTTGCGCTATTACGGTTTTTCCGTCTAAAGTAATTTTACTTCCGTAAGCCCATGTAGGAATTCTTAATTTTAACGTAAACTCTGTATCTTGTGGCATATCGTTTATTGTTATTTTAACTTTTCCATCTATAGGATATGCCGTTTCTTGTGTAATGGTAACCGGTGTAGAACCTATTAAAGTTTGTATAGAAGATGGTCCGTAGTAATTTAAATAAAGGTTTTGATCATCTCCCATTACCGCCCATTCCGCTATTTGTCCTATACCTCTAGCTATATTTGCTTGACAACAGTTCATATCAGGAGAACCGCTATTGTATTGGAAAGCTATATCTTTTTGAGATGGAACTCTTCTTCCGTCGTATCCACCGCAAGAACCTTGTATTCCATCCATTGGTGTGTTATAAGTACAATATTTGTCATCGTCGAGCAAACTACCTAAAAGTCCGTTAAAATACGAGCGTTCTAATTCGTCTGCAACTCTAACCGTTTTATTGTATTTTAAATATTCGTTAGTAAGAGCCGACCAAGCTATAGTACAACAAGTTTCTATAACTCCTTCTGCATAAGGATTACCACATGCGCCTTCGTTAGTGGTAAACCCACCACTGTTATGTATATCAGTCTTTAACACACTCTCCCAAACGGCACCCATTACGTTGTAATACTCTTCGTGTCCTGTTTCTTCGTATAAAATACCGAGAGTCATTACCATATGTAAAACTTCCCAACGAGTACAATTAGACGTATAAAAATCTTTACCGTTTAAAGCACATTCGTACCAACCGTTAGGATTGTTTTTACAGTCTTCTTCTATAATGCGGTATGCTTCGTTAAGATACTTTCCTTCCTTTGTAATTTGATACAATAAAGCATATCCGTGCGCTATACCTCTGTTCGTTTCGAATCCTCCCGCAACTATATAACTGCGATCTTTAAACGTTTCTAAAATGCAATCTGCTGCTTTTTTAGCCACGTCTAAAGCGACTGAGTTTCCGGTGAGTTTATACCATTCTAAGAGTCCGCTTATACAGTGATATTGATTCCATAAATCCCAGTTGTTTTCTGATAAAGAATATCTTGCTCCACCTAAAAACACTCCAAGATAGCCGTCTTCTCCTTGCGCCTCTGCAAGATCTGCTATTATCTCGTCTGCCGAAGCTTTTAACTCTTGATCGTTAGTAGCTTTATAACTATACGCCATACCGGTGAGAAGTTTACCGACGAATTCTCCATACCAAATGACCATAGATCCGGAATATCCCTTGCGTTGTGCAAGTCCGTCAATTTGCCATATGGTTTTTTTAGTATAAGAAGTATCGACGTATTTCCATGCCGTCTCCGGATTATCTTTATCGGCGACGTTAGAACCCAAATACATATTGTTGTCGAGTTTTTCTCCGTCGACGTTTCCAACGATAGAAAAGTCGTCCATGTAAACAGTCTTGCCTTGTGCTTTGTCATCAGCTTTTACACTTAACTGGAATTGCACCACTTTAGTTAAATCTAACTTATCATTACCACCTTCGTTCCAATATCTAACGAAAGTAGAAGTATTTAACGGCAATCTGATATATCCTGCAAATTTTTCTGGAAGAGGAACGTATCCGCCCGATTCTACCGACACTTTTCTCGTTCTGTAAGTATCTTCTCCATTTTTTAAGAGATAAACGGTTGCCCCGTCAATTAAAGCATACGATTCTCTGCCAACTGCGTTTTCTTCGAAGGCTATTCTTACTTTTACCGAAGAAGAAACTTCCGAAGCGTCTACGTATACCCACAATTCTTCTGCACCCGACCAATTTGTTATCGCATTTGGATCGTTTACAAATCTAAAATCTCTGTCACTAAAAGAAGAAGGAACTTTTTTTAGAGTCCAACCTAAAGAATCTCCTTTACGTCCTCTGTAATTGGTTGTAAAATAAACGTCCCAATCGTTATAAAGATCGCCAACGTACGCTCCTGCCCACATAGAAATATCCAAGACGTAAGTATAAGGCGTTACCGGCAGTACGTTTGTAAATTTGTCGGTATCTTGAAGCCCTTTACCAAAAGGAACCGCCAAACCATTTTCGAAATTACCTATTTTGGCAAACGAAAAATATAAAGGAGTGCCTACTGCTTCTTGAGTTGCACCACCTACGGCAATCGTCATTTGTCTAACGTTTTTACCGTCTATTTTACCATTAACCGTGCCACCGCTTGCATAACACCAAAAATAATCGTTGTTAAACGGTATAGCTAAAAAACCTTTAAAGCCTTTTTCTATTTTAAAAAACGCATCGCCTAAATTATCATACCAAACGTACTTAACTATTTGTTCTTCTCCATCTACAGCAGAAATAAGTCTAGATTCTTTACCTTGACTAGGTGTATATGCTTCCCATCCATCAACACCCGGCTCGCCTTCTTCGAAATTAAAGCGCAAATACACGTCTGCCCCATAACTGCTTGCGTCTACAAAAATCCAAGCTTCTTTAGTAGAGGTCCAATCAGTTATACCTGGATAAGTGCCGTGGTCAAGTCTAAAACCTGCGTCACCCCTATAAGCGTCTGCCTTCTTAGGAGAATACATTAAAGCTGATCCTATATACGTCTCGCTTATAACGTCAGCAGTTTTTTTAACGTCTATTTCCCAATAATCGTCAACACCAAAATAATCTTGTCCCAACACGGTGTCCAGTCCAAAATCTCCGGCTGACGCCATAGCAATTTGTTCTACAATATTTTTATTGTTGCTGTAGGCGTCAATTTGCCAATTTTTTACGTTTCCTTTTACGTTTTCTCCTACGTAACCATCGAGGTTCATATCGGTAATATTACTTTTCAATGCCGTTACCCCCATTTCTGTTTCTTGTGATATTTCGTCTACGCTGTTTTGAGCAAAAACCTTTGGGCTTACCCCTCCACTTCCTCCTAACAGAACAACCGAACTCAAAAGAAAACAAGCCAATCTCCTACTTAAATTGTTGTTTTGTCGTTTCATAATAGTCCTCCTATTTGTTTTTTGACGGTTTTATTATAAATTACACCGTAAAAAATTTCAAGAAGGATTTTTTTTAATTGATAAAACGTCTTTTTTGCTTCGGTCTAAACCGAATTAACATATTCGGGCATCTGTTACCGCATAATATAAAGGTCCTGCGTAAAATATTGATTGTTAAACAAACAAAATAATTTTATTATCGACACATGTAAATCTCATTTTTATGTTTTTATAAATCATATACCATTTTAACGATAGCACAAGGCAATTTTTGTTAGTTATTTAGCAATTTTTTGCATTGACGTAGTTTATTAATAATATTATACTGAATTATACGCTTACGATAAATTTTACAAGCGTTAAATTTTTAGAAATTTTTGGAGGAGAAAATGAAAAAGTTTTTAAGCATTATGTTGGCTTTTTGCTTAATTTTTACGTTAGGTCTTACCGCTTGTAACGTAAAGGGCAATATTGATTTTAGTTCTCAATCCGATTCAGAAATTGTTTTGGAAAGCCCTTCGGAATCCGAACAACCTAGCGAATCCGAACAACCTAGCGAGTCCGAACAGCCTAGCGAGTCTGAACAACCTAGCGAATCCGAACAACCTAGCGAATCCGAAGATCCTAGCGAACCTATCGAACCGGAAGAACCTGTAGATGACGTTTTCGATTTACTCGTTATAGGTTCGGATTACATTGACGACTACAGCGTTTTACCTATTTTTGCTAATATGCTTTCTCAAAGCGAAGGCAAAACTTTAGACTATAAAGTAGTTATGACGGGTTCTTTTACATTTAGACAAATGGAAGAAGGCAGTAAGATTGCTTGGGAGAGCGCTTTAAACGAAAAAGAAGAATGGGACGCTATAGTTTTACAATTATCCCGTAGAGTTACCCCTAACGCAACAGACGTTATAGCTGCAGAATTAAACTCTTTAAAAGCCGTATTCCCTAAACTTACCGCTAAATGCGACAATATTTATATTTACGCAATGCAAAGCGACGAAAATCCAAAGATGTTTACGGTAGACGATTCTAACCTTAACAACTATGCAAGCAAAAACGCTAACGACACTTGCACTGCTTTAGAAGGTACTCTATTCTACTCTAACCTTCTTAACACTTGGAGTCAAGAATTAGACTTTACTCCTATGATGTACGGATTTACTTACTTAGATTACAGCAATACCGTTACCGATACCGACACCAAAGTTTTGGGATACTTAAAGGCTTGTTGTTTCTATATGACTATTTTGGGCAAACCTATCGCAAGCACCGTTACGGAAGTAAACGGTCTTGACGCAGAAACGGTTACTAAGTGCCAAGCATGGTGTACCGACTATTGTTTAGACAAAAAACAACCTCAGCTTCCTCAAGAACCTGAACAACCGGAAGAACCTGTAGATGACGTTTTCGACTTACTCGTTATAGGTTCGGATCTTATTGACGACTACGACACTTTACCAATTTTTGCTAATATGCTTGCACAAGGCGAAGGTAAATCTTTAAATTATAAATCAATTTTGACCGGTTCTTTTACCTTTAGACAAATGGAAGACGGTAGTAAGATTGCTTGGGAAAACGCTTTAAACGAAAAAGAAGAATGGGACGCTATTGTTTTACAATTATCTCGTAGAATTACCCCTAACGCTACTGACGTTATCGAAGCTGAATTAAATTCTTTAAAAGCTATATTCCCTAAGCTTACCGCTAAGTGTGACAACATTTATATTTTCGCAATGCAATGTGATGCAAATCCTGCAATGTTTACTATGAATGGAGCTACGAACGACAATTACAAAAAGATGAGCTCTAAGGATACTTGTACAGCTTTAGAAGGAACGACGTTCTACTCTAATCTTCTTAACACTTGGAGTCAAGAATTAGACTTTACCCCTATAATGTACGGTTTTACTTACTTAGATTATGGCAATACCGTTACCTCTAAAGATACGGCTGTTTTGGGATATTTAAAAGCTTGTTGCTTCTATATGACCTTATTAGGTAAACCTATCGCAACCACCGTCACGGAAGTAAACGGCCTTGACTCTGAAATGGTTACTAAGTGTCAAGAGTGGTGCGCAAAATACTGTTTGCCAACCCAAACCGACGCGGAATAATTACTCTTTAAAAGTTAAACCTCAAAGTGTTTATTCGTTTTGAGGTTTTCTTTTTTAGCAAACGTAAATATTAAATTGCAATTGTTTATATTTGAGTTAATTACAAATTGATTTATTCTTTTTAAATAACCTAAAGCAATTTTTGGTAGTATTTATGCAATTTTTTGCATTGACTTATCTTATATAACAATGATACAATTTAGGTATGCTTTTTGCATAATATCGTTATTTATGCAAAGTTTAAAAACTTATTATTTTTAGGAGGAAACATGAAAAAATTGATTAGCTTTGTTTTATTGTTATGTCTTTTCTGTTGTATAGGTTTTTCCGGCTGTACAGTCACAGGAACAACTGATAGCACGACAGATCAAACACCTGGTTCTGAGATTACTTCGGACACCTCTTCCGAACAAACTTCTACCCCGGAAGAAAAAGAATCCATAAAAGTTCTCTTTTTAGGTAACAGTTTAATGTTCTTTAACGACCTTCCTATGATGTTCCAAGAAATGGCAAGAAAGGCAGGTAAAGACATAGTCGTCGATTCTGTAACGAGAGGATCTGCAACCATAACGGACTTTGCTAACTTTAATACGGAATTAGGCTCTCAAGCTTATAATAAGCTTACTACCGGAAACTTCGATTACGTAATTATAGAACCATCTCGAAGAATTACACCTTTCGAAAGCACTGTATACAACCAAGAATTGTATTCCGCACAAGTTATCAAAGCTTTAGGCGAAGAAGTTGGCACGGAAACCGTATTATACTGCGTATGGGGCAATAACGACGGAACTTTAACCCCTTACACCGTAGAAGATCCCGACAACAACCCTACTTACATGAGCAAAGGCACAGCTCGTCCTTATACGAGAAAAGCTCATACTAAATACCTTAAAGAAGTAAACGAACAGTTCTCTCAAGCATTAGGCGGAGTTAAGGTTATAGACGCTGGTTACGCTTTCGAAAACTGCATAGCTAAAGAATGGACTTCTAAAGTCAATCTTTACGACAACGACCAAAGACACCCGTCTTTAGAAGGAACTTATTTAGTTGCTGCTACGGTTTTTGCTACCCTTTATAACCAATCCCCTGTTAATATCGGTTACACCGGTGGCACGACTTGGTATTACGATTTACAACAAATCGCTAAAGAAACCGTATTGGATAAAGTTGTTCCTAATTTAGAAGAAGAAACCTTAGATCCCGAAGATGCATACAATTTACTCGTAATAGGATCTGACCTCATGAAGAACGACAATCCTTACGCTGTTTTAGAAAAAATGATAGCACAAAGCGAAGGCAAAACCATGGTTATGCAAGGCGTTTACGACAGTGCTTTCGTATTTAACGAATTAGTTAACCCTAATACCGACTACGGTATGAGAACGGCTTTAGAATCCAAAGATAAATGGGATGCTATAATTTTACAATTATCTCGTAGAAACACTATTTCTTCCAGCGCTGTAGCAGCAAGCGAATTAGCAGCTTTAAAGCAAATTTATCCTTTACTTGCAGAAAAGAGCGACAATATCTTTATATTTACCTTAAATAGTGCTGCAAACCCTGCTATCTTTGCTATCGATCCTTCCGTTGCAAACTACTCTAAGACGGGAGCTAAAGAATCTTGCACGGCTAAAGAAGGAACTAACTACTTTAAAACGCTCGTTACTTCTTGGTGTCAAGAAGAAGACATACAAATAAATCCTATTTTATACGGCAACGTATATATGGATTATCTCGATTATGTAGGTTCGGGCAGTGCGTCAAGCACGGATAGAGCTTACTTAAAGGCTTGCAGTATGTTTATGTCTTTATTGGGTAAACCTATACCAAACACCGTTACGGAAACAAACGGCATCGACGCTACCAAGATAGAGGCTTTCCAAACTTGGTGTCAAACCCACTGTTTACCACAACAATCTTAATTTAACAGATCAAAACCACCAGTTAAACTGGTGGTATGCACTGGCCCTACAAGGGCATAATACTGGCTGAGCCTTAAGGCTCATTGAAAGGTTTGCCAACCGCAAACAATCTCAGGCAGCCGCTAAAGCGGCTGTCTTTTTATGCCTT
>JAZNFL010000205.1:0-3503 GCA_045589135.1 Christensenellaceae bacterium | reverse complement strand
TATTTAAAAGTGTTTATTCGTTAATTTTACTAAAAAATAAAAAACATCATAGACAGGCTACGATATGACAGTTTCTGAGATAATATTTTTAATAATCGAAACGATAGGTGTAATAGCATTTGCCGTTTCCGGAGCAATGAAAGGAATAGTTAAAGGGTTGGATGTTTTAGGCGTTGTCGTTCTTGCGTTAATAACTACGCTTGGCGGAGGTTTAATGAGAGACGTTTTATTGGGTTCTACCCCAAAAATGTTTGTAGAGCCAAGATATTTTTTCTACGAGGCTATCGATATAGTTGTTGCTATTATATGTTTTATTTACGTTTGGAAAAAAAGCAAAAACGGAAGTATAAAAGACATAAATACAAGTTTTGTTTTACATGCGTGTGATGCTGTCGGTATTTCGGTTTTTTGTGTTTTTGGAATAAAAATTGCAGTAGAATTAGGCAATACCGGTTTTGTTTTTCTGGTTTGTATTGGGGCAATATCCAGTGTTGGTGGTGGAATGCTTAGAGATATTCTCGTAGGAGAAATCCCTGCAGTATTTAGGAAATATATTTACATAACCCCCGTTTTGTGTGGGTCTATATTATATATTTTAACAACTAAGATAATGCCTGATATTGTTGCTGTTATTTTAAGTATTGTGTTTATAAGCGTATTTAGATTTTGTGCTATAATTTTTAAGTGGAATTTACCTTCGATAAAGAACGTTATGGTAGAAGAAAGCAAACATAAATTACAAGACAAAAGCAATTGTCACAAAAAATAATTACAAAATGGTTGTTTTATGTTAAAAATCGTGCTATAATCTAATTATCAATAAAAAATACTATAGGAGAATTTTTATGAGTATATTGATGACTGATACCGATTGCGAATTATGGTATTCTCGCGCGCAAGAGCTTGATATTAAATATATTAAAATGCCGTATTTTATAGATGGACAAGAAAATTTTTACGATTTTGGAGAAAATACGGATTTTGAGGCTTTTTACAAAAAAGTAAGAAGTGGAATTGTTCCTGTTACCATGGCTTTAAACTGTCAAGATTATTTGGATTTTATAGAGCCGTTTTTTGCTTCGGGAGAAGACGTTTTATACGTAAGTTTTTCTCATGCGATGAGTGGAACTTTTAATCAATTGAATTCCGCAATTAAAATTTTAAATGAAAAATATCCCGAAAGAAAAATTACCGTTTTCGATACCAAATGTATAAGTGCATCTGCCGGTATTATGGTAGAAGAAGCAGCGTTATTAAAAAAGAAGGGTGCTTCTGATGAAGAAATATTGGCTTTTTTAGAAGAGTTTAGAGATAAAATAGGAACGTATTTTATCGTTGACGATCTTATGCATTTAAAACGTGGAGGAAGATTGTCTGCTGTAGCGGCGTGTGCAGGTAGCATACTTGCGCTTAAGCCAATGCTTACGTATAGCGCAGAGGGTGGTTTGTCGGTTGTTCAAAAGATTTCCGGAAGAAAAAAATCTATGGAAATCCTCGTTAAAAAGGTTACCGAAGAAATGATCGAAATCGAAGATCGTCCTATATACGTTGTAGATGCGGATTGTAAGGAAGACGGCGATAAGGTTAAAGAAAAGATTTTAGCAGTTCATCCTAAGGCAAATATTGTCAGAATGCCTGTGGGTCCTGTTATTGGCGCACACTGTGGTCCCGGAACTATTGGCGTTATTTACACGGCAAAACAAAGACCTATTCCTTTAAAAAAGGATGAAGAATAATATCGATTGTAATTTATTAGTTTACATAAAAACTCGGCTTTATCTAAAGCCGAGTTTTTTAATAAAAAAAAGAATAACAAAATATCGTTATCTTTTTTTTATTTTTAATTGTTTTTATTGAGATGTTTAAACTAAAAACGCTTAAAACGAAAGTTAAGGTTTTTACGTCAATTTTTGAAAAGTTTTTTATTGGAATAAACAGGATCGGAAGTAAGATTGACTTTTAACATCCGGAAAAATTTTTCGTCAGCAGAAGACAAAATAACCGTAGTATGGACTTCGCAACCGTTTAATTTGCTCAATTGATGTAAAGCCTTTTGTGCGTCTGGGTTAGTGACGGAACTTGAAGCGAGAGCGATCATAACTTCGTTAGGATGAAGTCTGGGGTTGTCGTTGCCAAGATACTTTGTTTTGAGTTCTTGTATTGGCGATATGATTTCCGGTGCTATTAAGTTGACCGAATCGTCGATTTCGGCAAGTGCTTTAAGTGCGTTTAAAAGCATGGCAGAAGCACAACCGAGCAAAGAAGACGTTTTACCGGTAATTATGCGTCCGTCGTGTAATTGTATTGCCGCCGATGGAGAATTTGATTTTTCTTGACATTTAGTTGCTGCTACGGCAACGTCTCTATCTTTTACAGAAATGCCTAATTTTTCCATTATAAGGGCAATTTTTTGTTCTTCTTCGCTATCTGTTCCGGTTTTTCTTGCTAAAACTTTTGCTTTATAGTATCTACGAATAACTTCTTGTTTAGAAGCCTCGCAACATACTTCGTCGTCACAAATACAATATCCGGTGATATTTACACCCATATCCGTTGGGGATTTATAAGGGGAATGACCAGTTAGTTTTTCGAAAATAGTATTTAAAACAGGGAATATTTCGACGTCACGATTGTAGTTTACGGCAGTTTTACCGTAAGCGGCTAAGTGCCAAGGGTCAATCATGTTTATGTCGTTTAAGTCTGCGGTTGCAGCTTCGTAAGCGATATTTACCGGATGGTTAAGAGGTAAGTTCCAAATAGGGAAAGTTTCGTATTTGGCATATCCCGCTTTATTGCCACGCTTGTATTCGTGGTATAATTGCGATAAACAAGTTGCCATTTTACCACTGCCTGGGCCCGGAGCAGTAACGACGACGACAGGTCTAGAAGTTTCGATATATTCGTTTTGACCGTATCCTTTATCGCTGACAATTAATGGGATATTGTCGGGATAACCTTTAATTGGGTAATGTCTATAAACTTTAAGACCTAATTTTTCTAGCTTGGTTTGAAAAGAAATAGCTTGAAGATTTTCTTCTCTAAACATAGACAAAACGATACTTCCTACGTATAAGCCGTAAGATCTAAAAATATCAATAAGCCTTAAAACGTCTTCGTCGTAAGTTATTCCAAGATCTGCACGCAATTTGTTCTTTTCGATGTCTTCCGAACTTATTACGATGACAATTTCTGCCTCGTCTTTAAGCTGTTCGAGCATTTTAATTTTATTGTCCGGGGCAAAACCAGGTAAAACTCTTGCAGCGTGGAAATCATCGAAAAGTTTTCCGCCAAATTCAAGGTATAATTTGCCACCGAAATCCTTTCTTCTTTCGAGAATTTTTTCCGATTGCATCGCAAGATATTTGTTACTGTCAAAACCTATAACGTTTTTCATAAGTACCCCTTGTAAATTTACTACAATAAAAATTATAACATAATCTTAAAAGGGTTTCAAGACTTTGAGATTAAAAATAAAAAATTATTTTTAATTAAAACACTTGACA
>JAZNFL010000204.1:0-11100 GCA_045589135.1 Christensenellaceae bacterium | reverse complement strand
GTTTTTTACGTTTAAAATTTTTGCGTTTAAAAGAAAATAAAAAGAACGCAAATTAAACCTTAAACTTGCATTCTTTTGTTTACAAAAAATTAAAACTTCTTTCTCTTTTGCCGTTATAATTTTTTATTACCTTATCAATATATGCTCTGTTTTAAAAGTTGGTTTTGCAATATTCGCAAAATCTTTTTTCTTTATCGACCTTTATGGGTGCTCCGCAGTTAGGACATTTAATCTGTCCGTTTTTTTGTATTTTATCGTACAGTAAAGTATAGTCGAGATAACCTTTTGCTATTAAAGAATTTACCGTATTAATTACTTCTTGTGGATTTTTTGCGAAAATTTGAGCTAAAGTATTTATATCGGTTATACCACGTTTTTCTATTGCTTCTGCTATTCTGCATTTGCCGACCAATCCGCCGAAAGCTATCCAAACGAAAGGCAAACTAAAAAAGCTAACAACTAAAAAAACTATACCCAAAACCATTATTAAAACTTTTTCTCCAACCGCTCCCAATATAGTTGCAACGACGCCCAAAGGAAACGCAATGCTTGTCAACAAACTGAGAAAAAACACTATATTTTTCGTCTTTTTTATACTTTTTTTCTTCATAAACAAATCTCCGAGCAATAAAAATTTTAAGCTCTTATCGTTTTTTACGTGTAGTATTATTTTATTATCTTTATTATATCATTAGATAAAACTCTTGTCAATAAATAATAAAACTTAAACAACTACCGCAAAACCGCATAATTTCTATCCCTTTACGTAAAGCTCAAAGATTTTTATATGTTTTAAACTCATTAAATTGTTTTTTGCTATTACAAAATTAAACAGTAAGAAGCATATTTAAAATAAAAATTTTAACTAATTCGTTTTTATTATAGTCATAAAGTCAAAAATTCGCTCTGTTCACTTTCATGCCGGGGTGGCAAACAACTGTTTCTTCGGTTGTTTGGTCGCAAACTTTTTTATCTCCCTTATTTGATTTGCAACTCCCCACCCGTTCGAATCCCTTATCTATCATAAAACAAAAAGAACAAAGGAGAAAATCCTTTGTTCTTTTTGTGGCGCGCCGTAATTATGGTAAAACGCACACTCTTCCGCAATGATAAAAACCTATGATTTTAGCCAAAAATCATAGGTTTTCGTATATTTTTGCTTGTTTTTCAATATTGGTCAAAACTAAATTTTAACGAACTATATCGAACCCACGCCCGCAAAAGTAGCGAGCTTAACTTCTAATCGTTAATTTATTATTAGAACTTAAAGCGGTTAAATAGGGAATACATACGGCGTGTACTTTGCTTGTATCTAATACCTTCTACCAACGTAATAATATATGGTTATTAAATGGGATTTTTCGGTTGTTTGAATCTAAATATCTATCTTAATCCCAAATTAGAGCATACAATACCTCAAATCTCAAAACTTAACTTAAGTCGCAAAAGGGTGCCATAAACAATTTATCGTAATGAGCATTCAATAAACTCTCTATTTCTTGAATAAGCGTCTGTTTTTCGACGACATTTTTTCTAAAAATAGCGATTGCGCGTTCAATTAACTTTATTTTTTCTTCATCAAAAATAGGAATATAAAAATCATTAATTTTTTCTATCTTTAAATGCGGAATCGTTGCAGCAATAACAGTTTTCATTTTCGCTTGATATTTAACTATTTCTTTATGCGATAAAATAGCAAAAAGATAATTACTTGAGATTTTATCGTTTGCGCGCAAAATAGCAAAGCCTGAACTGGGTACAATACTATTGTCTAAATTGATTATTCCAACTTCTCCAACTTTTCCGTCTTTTGAAAAAATTATATCATCCTTTCGCAAATCTGGGCATCTGTTTTTTTGGGCTATCTGAGGTGCAACATAATAATCTGGCGCATAATCTATTTCATGATTATATATATCCGATGTTCTTATAAAGGGAATATCTTCGACTCCTTTTTCCATTTCTATCAAATAGTTTTCACTGCCTACTTCTACCCCTTTTTTAATAGGCAATACCAAGGCTTTTAATTTTTTATACTTGAATCCTGTTTTTATTCTGTTTATTGTTTGAATATAAGTGGGATTATAACAAGAAGGACTCCAAAGATTATTTTCAATTAATAAATCTTTTGTCGTGGTTGTTAAATCTTTATTTACGTTAGTTCCATAAAATTCGCTACTTATTATATCCTGAGAGTCCTTAAATGCTTGGTATGCACTTTGGTTGCATGAAAGAAGTTTTCTAACTTTATCTTCAATAATAGACATGGTTGCTTTATCAAGCAAAATAACTTTTATCTCTTTTGTTTGATTATGTGTCAATTCTACTCGAGTATCACCATAGGAAGCTATACACATTTGTCTTTTGCCAAATTTTGAATTTAAATATGCACATAAGTATTCACTAGAAACATGTTTCGTTGGATGAATTTTCGATAAATGTTGGCTTATTGCTTCATTCACATTAAGCTCATCTATTAATGTAAAATTCCCCAATTTATCAAAAGTAGCTTGAGTTCTAGCAAAACAAATATCCCCTTGTTGTAAAATCATTTTTGATTTTGCTTTTTCTTTTGATATAAAAACAGAATCAGACATGTCAACGATATACTTTTTCATATCACCAACACGCAAATATCTCAAACCGACATCAACATAACCATCAATATATGAACCACTATCAATAGTCGGCGACACTTCTTCAATTGAGAATATTTCTTCTCCCTTTTTCGTTAACTCATTAAGTTGTTCCATAAGATAATAATATTGTGCACTAAATCTATTATCATATCTGGTACGAATATTATTTGAATGTTGTGTCGTTATAATTACAGACATATATCACCTCTTAAAATTCAACTCTATTATCTTTGCACCATTTCTTGAATAAACGAGGAATCTCTTTAATGTCGTCAGAATCTATTTCTTTTCCTCTTCTATCATGACCACAAGTTTGCGCTATACACATAAATACAGGATAATCTTCTTTTAATTCTTCGACTGTTGCCTTTTTGCATAATAACACTGAGGTTTTGGTTCCCGTGTTAGGCAGGAAAGTTTCTAATGGCAAATCTATTACACCAATTATTTTTACTCGTTCTAAAAGCCATGAGCGAAGATAGCTTAAACTTTCATTTCCAAAACACCCATCAGGAAGAACTATCGCCATTTTTCCTTTTTCATTAAGGAGCTGTAAACAGCGTTCAATAAATAATATTTGAGGCGCCTCTTGGTCTTTAATTTTTCCCTTTACATACACATTGGAGTTTTTATCTTTCTTCCATTTGTATGCTAATTCATATTGCTTCAACTTCTCTTCACCTTTAACGGTAATATTTTTGCCGAAAGGGGGATTTGTTAAAACTATATCGAATTTATGCAAATCAATTCTTTGTCGTGCTAAATCAGACCATTTTTCAGTTTTATCTAAACTGTCTTCACAGAAAATACCACTTTTACCATCTCCAATAATAGCCATATAAGCTTTACATACTTTTGCAAGGAAATAGTCTTTATCTATACCACGAATACAATTAAATGCCACATCTGTTTTTTCGGCTTGTAAAACCAAGTCATTCCATCCATATTCTACAGCTTGCTCATCTAATTTTTTCCAAATATATCTTAAGGTTTCAACTAAAAAACCACCACTTCCACACGCAGGGTCTATTATTAAATCCGTATTAGCAGGATTTACTATTTCGATAATCATTTTTATCACATTTCTAGGCGTAAAGAATTGACCTTGCCCACCTTTTAATGCATGGTCAATAAAAACTTCAAAAGCGTCAGCAATGACATCCCTTTCCGCATCCATTAAACAATAATTCTGTAATTCGCCAACTACATACGCGATAGAATCATTGTCTAATGTAATTTTATCATCGGCATCAATAACATCTTTGTAAACTTTCTTAACGCTTTTGAAAATATTTTGAACTCTGTCTGCGATAATTTTTTTATCTTCTTTTATTCCACTTCTAAAAGAAACCATATCGTCGGGCTTAGTGAATTTTTCGTCATAAATCTTACAAAAAACAATATTAATCAACTGTTGTGCCAAAACTTCATCTCTTGTAGCTCCAACAGTATTTCCCGCAAGATAGTTTCTTATCGCTTTAAATGTTGACTTCAAATTATGCGCTTTAACTAAATTTTTTCTTTTATATTGACCTATATCCTCTAATCTTTGTCCATATTGGGGAATATTAGGAATATCCTCAAAGAACACTTTTCCATCTTTTTCTACTTTGTGCAAGAAAAGTCGTTCTTCGCCATTAAACCAAACCCCTAAATAAGCTTTGGATAATCTCATATAATCTTGCAATTGAG
Organism: Christensenellaceae bacterium; assembly: GCA_045589135.1. Classification (GTDB taxonomy): domain Bacteria; phylum Bacillota; class Clostridia; order Christensenellales; family Borkfalkiaceae; genus CAKQKQ01. The sequence goes on along the minus strand of JAZNFL010000204.1, from coordinate 6,769 downwards.
TTTTTCCATCCTCGCGATTTTTCTTCTTGCATTCTACGATAATATATAAATTATCATCGTCAATTTTTTCACTCGAAAAAACGGCTATATCTACAGGATATTCCTTTGTCTCGTCAGAAGGTCTAGCCTTTACACGAAATTGAGGATGAGTAATAATAAGTTTTTTGGGATATTTATAATCATTTACTAATGATTGTGCAAAAACTTGCACCGCTTCAACCTCTTCTGGGGTTGCATTCACTTCTTTCCCTGAAATAAAGTCAATAATTTTTTCTGCCATAATTTTTATCCTCCGCAATCTGCTTGTTTCTTATTCTTTTATGTGTTTAAGGAGTCATTCTTTTTTCAAAAATAGTGTGTTTAACGTTGTTCGAATTTTATCCAATTCTTTGGGGTGCTCTTTGATAAGAGTCATTATATCCGCTGGAAGTTCCCCACGTCCTTCTGCTGCCATATTCAAAAACTCTATGCGTTGTCGCTCGGTGACTTTTAAACATTCAAGCATTTTATACTGTATTTCAGGTGGAGGCGGATTAACCTTACCAGACAAAATATCGTAAAAATACGGTTTTGTTATTCCAACTGTTGAATAGAAACTCGACTGGGATATACCCGTCTGTTTGATTATTTCTCGCAGAAAGTCGCCAAACTTTTTTTTGTCTTTCGGCATCCGATTTACCTCCTTATAGTATGTATGTAAACATACTAACATACCAACAAGAAAAAGTCAAGCGTTTTTGTTAAAAAACGCTAAAAAATAAAAAATACGCCACAACGCCTATCAATTTAGGGTTGGACGTGTGTATAGTTGGTGTACCCTGCTGCACCAGTACCTTACAAAAAGGGGGATAAACACTCAACAAAAACCGATATAAAAACACAAACACACGTCGCTATACCTTGAAATCCAAGATTGCGGACGTGTGTCTGGTTGGCGCGCCGTAAGGGATTCGAACCCCTGGCCTTCGGTTCCGTAGACCGACGCTATATCCAGCTTAGCTAACGGCGCAAAGATAATAAACTATATTTATTTAACTGTTTTTGCGTTTTGCCTAAATAGTATAATATTTATTTAAACTTTTGTCAATTAAATAAAAGCACTTTACAAAAGTAACGGATTTAAATTTTAAATTGACCACCCTATTTTATTCCTCCATTTATATTTATATCTTTTGCAAAAAAGCTTTAACCTTTAATTTGACTTTTAAACAAAGTGCAATATTTGCCTTTACAACCTAAAATTTTAATTATTAAGCGCCACTTAAACCACCGTTTTATCCCCAACCGTCTACAAAGTACGCACAAAAAAAGTTTTTACGGTAAAACAAGCCGTGTTTCGACTTTTGTCGAAACACGTCTTACTCTTTATTTAATATTTCATTTTTACACTTTAAACAGTTTTTAACCGTTTAAACTACTTCTTCTTTTGCAAATTACAAGCACTGCAACGCAAAGTATAATGGTCAAAAATTCTACTCCACCAAAAATACCCGAACCGCAACCTTTGTTTGTCTTGTGAGAAGTAGAAGAACTTTCTTCGCTTGGCTCTTGGCTCTCGGAAGGATTTTGACTGTCGCTTTCTGAATCTGTAATCTCTTCTGACTCTTGACTTTCTTGTTCGGACTCTGACTGCTCGGGAGCATTTTCTAATCCGTTTATAGCATCGTCTAATGCTTGCATGCAAATGGTTATTGAATATTTACTTGCGTTGGCATTTGCGTAAACGTTTGTCGCCGACTGTATTGCCGTTTGGAGATTAGCAAAACTTTGAGCGGTATATCCGTCGCCTTGGATAAACTTTGCAATATTTATCTTTATTAAAAGTTGAGCTTTTAATTCTTCTATTTCTTTTTCTGCTTGATTTGCACTTTCGTCTTCTACAATGCTTGCATCGTCTACGTACAATATCTCTTGATCTGTGGACTCGTTTATAAATCCTATCGCATAGACTCCACCAACTTCTACTCTAAATCTAAAAGTAACCGTTTCGAAATCTTCCGATTTTACAAGTTGTTGGGTTTGTAAAACGGTAACTGCCGTTTCGTCCGTGACGTGTTTCTTTATAACTGACTGACCTACGAACATCTTGGCGCTTAAAGATAAGTTTTTGACCTGCGCCGTAAAGACGTGCCAACCTTTTTCTAAATACAAACCTTGGTAAAGCGCACCGTTTCCGGATACGTATCCCATATAATCGGTAACCGTATGGGTTTTTTGAGAATATTTTGCAACGGCTTCTTTTTGTCCTCTTTGCAAATATCCTACTTCTCCGCCGTCTTTAGCAAAGTACGTCCAGTAAGAAAGTCCCGATTCCCACGTCACTTCGTTGTCGTAACGTAAATTTCTTTCGAAGCTTGCGTTTACAAATTGAGAATTACACTTTATATCCGCATCGCTGTTAAAGTTTGTAAAGTCCGCAATGCAAGGTCCGCCTTGCCAACCCATAAGCGCAGTGTTATTAAAATATACGTTGTTAAACATATATACGTCCTTTATAGGAGAAAAGTCGTCTGTTTCGCCATTACCCAATACGTAATCTCCGTTAGAACTCCATCCGTAGAAAGGATTGTCCGGCCAAGAACCTATATCTTGACCAAACCCGGCAAACACGTTGTTATATGCAACGACGTTTTTAATTTCCGCTAAATAACTTTTCTCTTTTGCCGTTCCCCAAGGAACAAACACAACGCCTAAACCACCACGTATGTTGTTGTAGGCAATCTCTATATTTTGCGATGCAAAATACTCTGCGTCAACAGGAGGCTTAGCCCAATCCATCAACCATCTTGGATCGTCCGGAATAGAGTTTATCGTGTACGAGTCGTCGGTTGTAAACGCTCTATTTCTTACCACGAGCATTCCGTTACAGTTGGTCATACCCACGCCGTCACTGTTTTTACAGTTTGCTTCTCCAAAGTAAACGTTTGCAACAAAGGCGTTTTTTACGAATACACAAGATAAATTCCAGTTGTTCGTTCTAAGTATCTTTATATCGCTGACTTCTACGTTTTCGCACGAAGTTATATATAAAGGAGCAATATGGATGATGTTTGCACATCCCGCACCGTGGTTTGGATCTATCAAATCCCAAGGACTTGTGTCTTCTCCACCCCAGTCGGTCATTCTTATAGTTCCACCACCCGTAATGCGAACGTTTTTAGCTTGTCTTGCTAAAATAAGCGGTCTATTGACGTTACAAGCGTGCGACCACATTACGTCTGAATCGTAATCGTGACCAATTATAAGATCATACCCGTAATCCGCTTGTCTTGGGGATTGCCATATAACGGCACCCTCTTCTATATAAAGTTCTACGTTGCTCTTTAACTCTAAATTGGTAGCAACGAATCTTCTTCCGTAAGGAGAAGTTAAATCTCCGGGGATAACGACCTTTCCGCCACCTTGCTCGCTCACGTAATCTATTGCCTTTTGTATAGCTCTGTTGTCGTTAGTAAAACCATCGCCCACAGCACCGAATCTATCTTCCGTGACGTCTACCGTCAAATCTTTAAGGGTAAACGCATAAGGATTCGTTATAAAATCTCTATAGTTTTCTATTTGGAAAGCTCTAGAAAGCTTAACCCCGTCTACTTCGGCTAAAAAGATACTCGTCAAATGGTTAGATCTTCCGCCGTTATACTCTATCGGGAAGGACATATTAAAGTTTCCTTCTCTATCCGAAGTCCCCGTCATAACAACCACGTTTTGGCTATCGAATATAGATTCTTCTATATTGGTAGAAGTAATAGAATAAAGGGTAATCTTTTTGCCTATATATTGACTTTCTACTTTTCCTTGCAAATATACCGTCGAACCTTTTGCCGTACAACTGAGATCAACTGCGGCAAAGTCGTAAATTGGATCTTCTCGCTCAAAAGAAATAGCATCTATAATAATTTGACCTTGCGCCGTTCCTCTAAATTGGAATTTTAATCCCGTAAGGTATCCGCTAGCATCCAAATCTGAAAGGTTAAAATAATAAGTCTTAAATCCGCTTTCCGAAGAAATTGCAAATTCCTTTTTATACTCCACCCCGGGATCGTCGTCCGTGGTAAAATACACAACTATCGTATTTGCAGAAGTTTGATTGTCTACCCTTAATAAAACAGTGTTTCTTACAGGCAAATACGCACAGTATTTACCACCCGAAGGTTGAGTTACAACAAAGTTTACGATAGGATCTTCTCCCGTAACGTTTGCGATTACGGCTTGTTTTTCCGCATCGTAAGTTGCCGTGGCATTTTGCGTGCTTACGGCGTCAAAACCTCTTTCGTCAAGGAAATCAAGATCCGCGTATCCAAGTTCGGTATAAGTTTTTTCTACCTTACTAAATGTTACGTTTTTAAAGTTTGCAGCAGTATCCCACGAACTTAAAACTGCCATAGTGTTGCTAAACGTATAGTCTTTTATATCAAAATAAGACGCCATAAGCTTGCCGTTTAAAAACATCGCACAATAAGTATCTTCGAATACGCACTGTACCGTCATCCAATCGTCGGCAACGTAATCAACGTATTCTGCTCTCACCGCAAAAATTGCATGGTTACCGCTTACAAGACGGATTCTTGCCTCTTTAGTTCCGGGCATAACTTCGAAGAATAAATAATCGTTTGTTTCTCTTCCATATAAGACAAAACCTGCGTTTCTTTCTAAAAAATAACCTTCCGTCCCCGTCTTTACGTCGAACGTCACGCTATTGTTATCTTCGGTAAGACTTGAGTAAGTCAAAGTAGAAATACTACCTTGCGCGTATTCTTTACCGTAAGCCGTTTGCCCGTCTTCTTGATAAACGTTGTAATCTTTACCTCTCCATTCTCCGCCGTCTAAAACGTCCTCTTTAGAAAACTCAATATTTTTAATCGTTGCGGAAGTACCCCATATACTAAAGTATAACGAGGTATCTATAAACTCGTTCCACGAAGTATTAAAAGCTTCCGACACAACCTCTCCGTTTACGTACATTGCAAGATAATTGTATTCGAAAACGCATTTTACCGTAAGCCACTCGGATTCTTGATAATTGCCTGCGTTTAAAATAGTGCCTATATTGCCGTTAAACATCTGTATACGGCAAGCATTCCAACGTGGCATAACTTGCAAGCACGCAAACTGATTTGCATCCGTAGAAGAAACTACGTTTAAACTTAAATTTCTTTCGTCGTCTTCTCCAACGTCGTTAAACTTAACCTCAAAGGTTAAAGCGTTGTTTTCTTTAGTAGTATTAGAATAATTTAAATTTTTTAACGACTCTAACTTTTCTTCTCCGGAAGAATATAAATCTTCTCCGTTTTCCGTCGTTTTGGTAAAATCTCCCAACCAACCGCTTACGTTTTCTAATTCTTCGTTAGAAAAAGTTATCTCTTTAAAAGAAGGTTTTGATCCCCAAGAAGTTATAAAGCACGTTACGTCTTGTGTAAAATCGAAAGCCCCCGTATTGTTGAGCGTTCCCATAAGTTCTCCGCCGACGTAAATCTTGGCGTTGTTTTTAGAATATACACACTTTATGTCAAACCACGTGCTCGTGTCCGACCAGCCGTCTACGGTATTAGGAGGATAATTGCCTTCTACTTTTACGACGTTATTTAATAAAATTCTGTGGCAATTCCAATAATTTAAAAATGTAAAGCTCAACAAATTGCCGTTTTTATCCTGAACGTGCAATCCAAAGTTAGCCGTATCGCCTCCGTTAAAAGTAGCATTTGGACGATACTTTAAAGATACCGCATTGTAAGCTTCTACAGTGTCGCTGTAATTTAAAGTTACTACTCCGCCACCCACGTCAGTGGTTGTCGCCGTAAGAACTTGTTTGCCGTCTTCCATCGTCTTAGAGTAATAGTCGCTAAGCCACTCGGGATCGAGCTTAGGTAATTCTGTAGTAGAAAACGCTATCTCTTTAAAAGAAGGTTTTGATCCCCAAGAAGTTATAAAACACGTTACGCCTTGTGTAAAATCGAAAGCCCCCGTATTGTTGAGCGTTCCCATAAGTTCTCCGCCGACGTAAATCTTGGCGTTGTTTTTAGAATATATACACTTTATGTCAAACCACGTGCTCGTGTCCGACCAACCGTCTACGGTATTAGGAGGATAATTGCCTTCTACTTTTACGACGTTATTTAATAAAATTCTGTGGCAATTCCAATAATTTAAAAATGTAAAGCTCAACAAATTGCCTTTTTTATCTTGAACGTGCAATCCAAAGTTAGCCGTATCGCTTCCGTTAAAGGTAGCATTTGGACGATACTTTAAAGATACCGTGTTATATTCTTCTACCGTATCGCTGTAATTTAAAGTTACTACTCCGCCACCCACGTCAGTGGTGGTCGCCGTAAGAACTTGTTTTCCGTCCTCCGTCGACGTTGCGTAGTTTTGTCCACTCCACGTACCGCTTTGGGCGTTTACCGTAGGAACAGCAAACGCATACGCTCCCAAAAGAGAAAAAGTCATTATTGCTACAAGAATGGATAGCAACCAATTAAATTTCGTTTTTGTCATACTTCCTCCTAAAATTAAAGACTATTTTACTGTTTTTTATACCGTAAAATCTTTTTACTTTTTCTCATAGTTTTCGTAATTTGTATCATTAGTGAGATTTTGAAGCAAAAACTTTTAATGAGAATTTAAAAAAACAGTTTGGCTATTAATAATCTATTCTAATTATACAATATTTTTTTTGTTTTGTATATGGAAAATTCCCTTCTCTTTATGGAAAAAACACCAATTTGTTTCTAAAACTTAGTTTTTTAACTAAAATCTTCTAATTTTTTTTTCG
>JAZNFL010000203.1:0-5557 GCA_045589135.1 Christensenellaceae bacterium | reverse complement strand
AGTTAAGATTACTCCTGCACACGATCCTAACGACTTCGAAGTAGGTCTTCGTCATAATCTCCCGATAGTTAGAGTTATGAACGACGACGGCACTATGAACGAATTAGCCGGCAAATACGTGGGACTTAATAGATACGAATGTAGAAAGTTAGTCGTAGAAGAACTCGAAAAACTCGGCAACCTCGTAAAAATCGAACCGCACGCTCATAACGTAGGTCATTGTTACCGTTGTAGAGATACCGTAGAGCCTATTATTTCTAAACAATGGTTTGTAAAGATGGATCCATTGGCAAAGCCTGCCATAGAAGTAGTAAAGAAAAAGAGCATTAAGTTCACACCGGAAAGATTTACTAAAATCTATTATAATTGGATGGAAAACGTCAAAGATTGGTGTATTTCTCGTCAACTTTGGTGGGGACACAGAATCCCTGCATATTACTGCGAAGACTGCGGGGAAGTGGTAGTTGCTAAAGAACAACCCGAGGTTTGTCCTAAGTGCGGATGTAAAAACTTCCGTCAAGACGAAGACGTTCTCGATACGTGGTTCTCTTCTGCATTATGGCCGTTTTCTACTCTCGGCTATCCTGACCTTACGGAAGATTTAAAATACTTCTATCCTACGGACCTTCTCGTAACGGGTTACGATATAATTTTCTTCTGGGTAGCAAGAATGATTTTCAGTGGACTCGAATACATGGATAGAATTCCGTTTAAAGACGTTTTAATTCACGGTCTTGTAAGAGATGCCCAAGGAAGAAAGATGAGTAAGTCTTTGGGTAACGGTATAGATCCGTTAGAAATAATAGAAGATTACGGTGCAGATACGCTTAGATTTACCCTTTTAAACGGTATTTCTCCGGGAAGCGACACGAGATTTGCAAAAGATAAACTCGACGGAAACAGAAACTTTATCAATAAGATATGGAATGCTTCTAGATTCGTTCTTTTAAATTGCGAAGGAAAAGAAATTCCCGATATTTCCGAATGTAAACTTACCATGGCGGACAAGTGGATAATAAGCAAACTTAATACCGCTATTAGAAACGTAACCGTCAATATGGAAAAGTACGAAACCGGTCTTGCTTGCGCTTGTCTTCACGATTTCGTATGGGATGATTTCTGCGACTGGTATATCGAACTTTCTAAGCCGGTATTATACGGTGACGACGAAGTTAAAAAGCAACACAATTTAGGCGTACTCGTTTACGTTCTTAAAAACATGCTCAAACTTCTTCATCCGTTTATTCCGTTCGTTACGGACGAAATTTACAAGAGTATCCCGGGTACGGAAGGAAGCATAATGGTTTCTGACTTCCCAAGATACAATTCTAAATTTGCATATAAAAAGGATTTAGAAAATACGGAAAAGATTATGGCTATAATTAAAGCCGTACGTAACGTAAAGGCAGAATGCGGTGCAGCTCCTTCGAGAAAGGTCGATCTTTACGTCGTTACGGAAAACAAACGCCTTATTAATTCTGCAAAGATATACGTTCAAAAGCTTTCCGGCGTAAACAACGTCAATTTTATTGCCGACAAGGCAGAAATTCAAGAAAAAGTAGTTTCTCAAATTCTCGGAGATATAGAACTTTATATCCCTCTTGGAGAACTCGTTGACGTGGCAAAAGAAATCGAAAGATTAAAGGGAGAACTTTCTAAGATAGAAGGAGAAATATCTAGAGCAAACGGAAAACTCAACAACAAGGGATTTACGGATAAAGCTCCTAAGGCTTTAGTAGATGCCGAAAGAGAAAAAATCGAAAGATACAACGCAATGCGTATAAAAGTTTTAGATAGCTTAAAAGAATACGGAGCGTAATAATACTTAAGAGGGGGTTCTACGTTTAAAATACTTAGTTCCTCCTTTTTAACTTATTATGTCGCAAGGTATAATGCGAAAAAAACGCCGTAAAAACACAAAAAACGGCAAGTAAAAAAATCAACCAAAACCGATTTCGGTTTTAAACAATGGAGGTTAAAAATTAATTAATGGCAAAAAAGAACACACTCAAAGTAAGATTTTTGGGCGGTGTAGGAGAAATAGGCAAAAATATAACTGCTCTCGAATACGGTAAAGACATAATAATTATAGACGACGGTCTTACGTTTCCTTCCGGAGAAATGCCGGGGATAGATCTCGTAGTGCCGGATACCACGTATCTTATTCAAAACAAAGATAAAATAAGAGGAATAGTTTTGACGCACGGACACGAAGACCACATAGGTGGACTTCCGTATTTGTTAAAGGATATCAACGTGCCTGTATACGGAACTAAACTCACTTTGGCTCTTGCAGAACATAAGGTTATAGAACAAGGAATTAAAGATTATAATTTTAATTGCGTTATTCCGTCTAAGGCGATAAACTTAGGTTGCTTCCGTGTGGAATTTATAAACGTAAACCATTCGATAGCGGGATCTTGTGCACTTTCTATAACGACTCCCGTAGGCGTAGTTTTCCATTCTGGAGACTTTAAAATAGATTTGACGCCTATAAACGGCGAAGTCATGGATATAAGAAGAATATCAGAAATAGGAAAGCGTGGAGTTTTGCTTCTTATGTGCGAATCCACCAACGTCGAAAGACCGGGTATGTCCATGAGCGAAACCATCGTCGGAACGACTTTAGATAGAATTTTTTCTGAAAACGTCAAAAGAAGACTTATACTTGCAACGTTTGCAAGTAACGTCCACAGATTGCAACAAATATTAAATATAGCAAGCAAATATAAAAGAAAGGTTGCTTTTTCTGGCAGAAGTATGTTAAACGTTGTAGAAGTTGCTTCTAAAATTGGAGAACTCGACATTCCGGAAAACATAATAGTCGATATAGAAAAGATAAAAAATTACGCAGACAAAGACCTTTTAATAGTTTCTACGGGCAGTCAAGGAGAGCCGATGAGCGCATTGACACGCATGGCTTCAGACGATTACAACCAAGTAAAAATCGGCAGTAACGACACCGTTATTATTTCTGCTACCCCAATACCCGGTAACGAAAAGAGCGTATACAACGTAATAAACAACCTTTACCGTAAGGGTGCAGAAGTCGTATATAAGTCTATAGAAAACATTCACGTTTCCGGACACGCCCACGAAGAAGAATTAAAAATGCTTCATTCTTTGATTAATCCTAAGTTTTTTATTCCTGTACACGGAGAATACCGCCATTTAAAAAAGCATTTAAAGTTAGCTAAAGGCATGGGAATGAAGGAAAGCAATATGTTGATTGCCGAAATAGGCAATACCGTCGAGCTTACCGAAAAGACCATGAAGTTTGGAGAAAGCTTCCCTGCGGGAGCAAAACTCGTAGATGGACTTAACGTAGACGGAAACGAAACTGTAGTAAGAGATAGACGACATTTAGCAGAAGAAGGCATAGTCGTAGTCGTTTGTTGTATTTCTTCTTATTCGGGAGAAGTTTTACAAGGCCCTACCATAGTAAATACGGGTGCAGGGCTTACGGAAGCACAAATAATCGAAGCAAAATCTCTTATTTTAAGAACTATACAAAATTACGATTTAAAACGTTCTTTAGACAAGACCGACGTAAGAAATCAAATAAGAAAAGTTTTGCGCAATTATATATTTAAAGAAACAAAAAACAATCCAATAATTCTTCCAATAATAACAGAGGTATAATGAGCGAATACACTAAAGGACTCGTAAACGTAGTATTGCCACAAGGTCTTACCGAAATGCGAGCAGATTACAAAAAAAACGGCATTCCAACAATTTTAGACGAAAGTTTAAATCAATTGCTTTTGACCGTTTCTATAAAACAACCTAAAAGGATTTTAGAAGTAGGCACGGCAACCGGATGTTCGGGTATTGCCATGCTTTCGAGATGCAATGCAAATCTCTATACCATAGAGATAGAGGAGAGAGAATTTACCGTTGCAAGACAAAACTTTTTAAAGTTTGGATTACAAGACAGAGTAAAGCAGGTTTTAGGAGATTCTTTAGAGGTTTTAGATTATTTAGACGGAGAGTTTGATTTCGTGTTTTTAGACGGCTCAAAATCCAAATATATAGATTGTTTAAAAAAGATAGAGCCTCATTTGACAAAAGGGGCAGTAGTCTTTTGCGACAACGTGCTTTTTAGGGGATACGTCGACGGAAGAGTCAAATGTCCACATAAATACAACACGATAAAAAGAAAAATGAGAGAGTTTTTGGAATATATGTCCACAGATGGTAAGTATTGTACTTCCGTTTTGGATATAGGTGACGGAGTGTCCGTAAGTTATTATATTGGAGAAGACAATGGATAAGGTCGAATTGTTAGCCCCTGCGGGTAATTTTTCTAAATTAAAAACAGCCGTTTATTTTGGCGCAGACGCAGTTTACGTCGGCGGAAAAAGTTTATCTTTGCGTGCGTTGTCGGATAATTTTACAAAAGAAGAATTAAAACTTGCAACCGAATACGTTCATCAAAGAGGAAAAAAGATATACGTAACGGTAAATATTTTTGCTAAAAATGCCGATATGCAACAAGCCGAAGAGTATTTTATTTATTTACAAGAGATAGCGGTAGACGCAGTTATAATTTCCGATCCGGGACTCGTATATTTATGTAAACAAGTTGCTCCAAAGCTTAAAATACATCTTTCTACACAGGCAAACACTACCAACAAATATTCCGCACGTTTTTGGGCAGAACAAGGTTTAGAAAGGATAATTTTGGCAAGAGAACTTTCTTTAAAAGAAGTTAAAGAAATAAGAGATTATCTTCCTAAGGATATACAAATAGAAGCTTTTATACACGGTGCAATGTGTATTTCTTATAGTGGTAGATGTCTTATGAGTAATTATTTTAACGGAAGAGATTCTAACCGTGGAGCGTGCGTGCAAGCATGTCGTTGGGAATACGAGATAAGAGAAAAATCTAAAGAAGGAGAATATTATCCTATCCAACAAGACGACAGAGGCACTTACATAATGAACAGTAAGGATCTCAATATGATGAATTACATCCCCGAGATGATAAACGCAGGAGTTTGTTCTTTTAAGATAGAAGGAAGAATGAAGAGCGAATATTATCTCGCCACCGTAATAAACGCATATAGACGTGCTATAGACGAGTATTATAAAAACGGAGAAGAATACCGAGATAATCCTTTATATTATAAAGAACTTTTAAAGACGGCGCACAGAGTTTTTACTACGGCGTATATGCTTGGAGATAATCAAGAAACGGTAAATTACGATAACTCGCAATCGGCAGGAGAAAGCGTGTTTACTGCAGTCGTTTTAGATTATGACGAAGAAACATCTTTGGCAAAGGTAGAAATGCGCAATAGATTTAAAGTCGGGGACGTATTGGAAGTGTTGTCGCCTTCGTCGTCTTTCAATAAACAAATTTTAGTTAAAGAAATGTCCGATACCGAAGGAAACGCAGTAGAAGACGCAAAATTAGTTCAACAAGTTTTGTTTTTAAAGACAGACGTAAAACTTTCCGCAGGAGATATCCTTCGCAAAAGTTGACAAAAAATACATAATTTTAGTATAAAAAACATATGTTTTACCCGAGGGTAAACGTATGTTTTTTAGTTTT
>JAZNFL010000202.1:0-4544 GCA_045589135.1 Christensenellaceae bacterium | reverse complement strand
TGTTCCAAGTGACCACCATTCCGCTGGAGAAACTCAAGGGCGAGCCGGACTACAAGCGCGATTTCTTCGGTCAGAAAGCCGCTTTGACCGTTTCGGGTCAGTTGGAGGCCGAGATCTTTGCGATGGCGTTTAAACGGGTGTACACCTTCGGCCCGACCTTCCGCGCCGAAAACTCCAACACCAAGACCCACGCATCGGAATTTTGGATGATCGAGCCGGAAATGGCTTTTTGCGATTTAGCAAAAGATATGGACGTTGCAGAAGCTATGGTAAAATACGTAATTAAATACGTAATGCAATCTTGTCCGGAAGAACTTGAATTCCTTAATAAGTTTGTAGATACCGGACTTATAGAAAGACTTAATCACGTAGCAAACAGCGACTTTGTAAGACTTACTTATACGGAAGCTATCTCTATATTAGAACCGCATAAAAAGGATTTCGAGTTCCCTGTATATTGGGGTTGCGATCTTCAAAGCGAACACGAGAGATACCTTACGGAAGTCGTATATAAAAAGCCGGTTTTCCTTACCGATTATCCTAAGGAAATCAAGGCCTTTTACATGCGTTTAAACGACGACGGAAAGACCGTTGCAGCATCCGATCTTCTCGTTCCCGGAATTGGAGAACTTATCGGAGGAAGCCAAAGAGAAGAGCGTCTTGACGTGCTTTTAGAAAGGATGAAGCAATGCAATCTTAAAGAAGAAGATTATTTCTGGTACGTAAATCTCCGCAAGTACGGCGGAACGAAGCACGCAGGTTTCGGTCTTGGTTTTGAAAGAATGGTAATGTATCTCACCGGTATTGCTAATATCAGAGACGTTATTCCTTTCCCAAGAACGGTAAATAACCTCGAATATTAATTTTATCTTAAAGAGGAAACTAAAATGAAGTTAGTAGTAGATATATTTGGCGGAGATCATTCTCCGGTAGAAACGGTTGCCGGTTGCGTAGACGCATTAAAAGAAATAGACGATCTTTCTCTTATTCTTACCGGCAGTAAAGAAGTTATAGAACAAGAGTTAAAAAACTGTGGATATACAGGAGATAAAATAGAAATTGTAGACGCTCCGGAAGTTATAACTTGTAACGAAGTTCCTACGGAAGCAGTAAGAAGAAAGCCGGAGTCTTCTTTAGTAAAGGCGTATAAAATTTTAAAAGAAACACCGGAAGTAGAAGGTTTGGTTTCTGCAGGATCGACGGGAGCAGTGCTTACGGGAGGAATTTTAAAGCTCGGCAGAATTAAGGGTGTATCCCGTCCTGCTTTAGCCCCCGTTCTTCCTACGGTTAAAGACGGCAAGCCTTACGGCAACGTCCTTTTGATAGACTGCGGGGCAAACGTAGACTGCAAGCCTATAAATCTCGTTCATTTTGCAATAATGGGCAGTATTTACATGAAGGAGCTTTACGGAATAGAAAACCCGAGAGTTGCTCTTTTATCTAACGGAGTAGAAGACAAAAAGGGATGCGAATTGACCAAGACGACTTTTGGTATATTAAAACAAATTCCGCAAATCAATTTCGTTGGAAATATGGAAGCGAGAGATATTTTAAGCGGAGAATACGACGTCGTCGTAGCGGACGGTTTTTACGGCAATATCGCCTTAAAGAGTTTAGAGGCGACCGTCGACTCTCTTATGAGTCTTATAAAGACGGGTATTAATTCTTCTTTTACGAGCAAGATGGGAGCTCTTTTAATGAAGCCGGTATTTAAAACCATAAAAGAAACTCTCGATTACAACAAGAAAGGCGGAGCGGTATTCCTTGGGGTAGAAAAAATAGTAGTCAAGGCTCACGGTTCGTCTAAGCGTTTTGCATTTAAAAACGCAATATTACAAACGTACGATGCTTGTAACGCCAAAGTAAACCAAATAATAAAAGAAAACGTCGGAAGTATCGACGTAAACGCTTATATTATCGAACAATAGGGAGCAAAGATGATTTTTTATCCTCACGAATGTGAAGAACTTATAGGATATAATTTTAAAAATTTAGAACTCTTACGAGCTTGTTTTACGCACGCTTCGTATTCTAACGAGCATAACGGAACAAAAAACAACGAGAGATTGGAGTTTTTGGGAGATTCCGTCTTGGGCTTAGTCGTGGCAGAATACCTTTTTGCTAGAGCAAAAGAGGACGAAGGCACTATGACTACTCAAAAGCAAAAATACGTGTCTACAAAGCCTTTATCTCTTGCAACTAGACGACTTGGAATAGAAAAATTTCTTCTTGTAAATCAAGGTTCGGTAGGTGGTGTTATAACGGATAAACTATGCGAAAACTTATTCGAATCGGTCATCGCAGGTATCTATTTGGACGGCGGATACGAAGAGGCTAAAAAGTTTATTTTTAAAAACTTATTACAAGTAAAATCCGTATCTAAAACAGCACAAAAAAAAGAAGTTGACAACAAGAGTAAACTTCAAATAATTTTACAAAGAAAGTACAAAAACGACTTTAGGCTAGAATATAAAGAAGTTTCAAGACAAGGTCCTCCGCATAAACCCGTGTATACGATGTCCGTCGTTTTAAACGGAAACGCAATGGCGCAAGGTCAAGGCAACAGCAAAAAAGAAGCGTCGGAAGTGGCGGCAGGAAAGGTAATTAAAATTTTAAACACTAAAAAATCTAAGAGGGTAAACAAGTGAATTTAGAAAAAATAGAGCTTCTCGGATTTAAATCTTTCGCAGATAAAACCGAAATAAAACTTACGGATGGCGTAACGGGTATCGTCGGACCTAACGGATGCGGAAAGTCTAACGTTTCTGACGCAATAAGATGGGTTCTTGGCGAGCAATCTGCTAAGCAATTGCGTGGTTCTAACATGCAAGACGTTATTTTTAACGGCACGGAGAAAAGAAAGTCCCTTTCTTATTGCGAAGTTTCTTTATATTTTAATAACGAAGACGGAAAACTTTTTCCGGGATTAGAATATCAAGACGTAGTTTTTACCCGTAAATTATACAGAAGCGGAGAAAGCGAATATTACATAAACAAAAAGCGTGCCTTAATGAGAGATATAGTAGATTGTTTGCACGAGTGCGGTGTAAGTAAAGAAGGTTATACTATAATCGGACAAGGCAAGGTGTCAGAAATTTTATCTTCTAAGCCGGAAGACAGAAGATCTATTTTCGAAGAAGCCATAGGTATCGCTAAGACCAAAAATAAAAAATTAGAGTCGGAAAGACGCCTTGGCAGAACTAGAGAAAACATCATTCGTATTATAGACAAGACTACGGAAATAGAAAGAATTTTAGAACCGCTTTCTCATCAAGCGGAAAAGACGAGAACTTTCAGGGCTTTGTCCGAAGAATTAAAGTATCACGAAATAAATACTTATCTTTTTAAGCACGATAACGCAAGTGCGACGAAGGATAAAATAAAGATAAAAATCAAAGGTTTCGAGGAAGAAATTAAGAATAAAAACTTAGATTTAGAAGACGTTCAAAGACGTTATTTTAAGCATACCGACGAAATTTCTTTGGCCGACAAGACGATGAACGAACTCCACGAAAAGATTTTAGAAAAGTCTTTGGAGGCTCAAAGATTGACAAGTAACGAAAATATTTCTAAGCAAAAAATAAGTTTTTTCCGTCAAGAAGTCGAGAGATTGCAAAAAGAAATAGAAAATAATCTCGTTCAAATAAAAGTATTGACGGACCAAAAAAACGAAAAAGAAAAATACGTTTCTTTAAGCCAAAAAGAAACCGACAAACTCAATAAACGTGCAAACGACATAAGCAAAGAACTCCAAAAACTCAATAACGAAATATCGAGAGACGAGGAGAGAATTCAAAATTTCCGTTCGCAAGTTTTAAAGACTACCGAATCTTTGGTAAACATCAACCATAATATAGGTTCGCTCGTTGCAGAAAAAAATCTCAGAAGCGGTCAACAAAAAGAAACATTACAAAAGGTCGAAGATTTAATAGTCAGAAGAAACGCCCTTGCACAAGAATACCAAGAAGTATCTCGCAAGGTGTTGTCGTTAGAAAGAAGCATAAGCAATAAAAAAGACGACATAAAAGACGTTGAAGCAGAAATTGCTCAAACAAATAAGTTTATCGAAGAAATATCCAACACTTTATACAGATTAAATTCTGACGTAACGGCACTTGAAACCAACTATAAAATTTATTCTAATTTAAAAGAATCTTTCGGTGGTTACGGTCAAACGGTTAAAAACCTTATGGTTGCAAGTCAAAAAGACAAAGAACTTGCATCTAAAATTAAAGGTTTGGTTGCACAAGTTATAAAGACGGAACAAAAGTTCGAGGTTGCCGTAGAAACGGCTCTCGGTGGGTATACTCAAAATATAATAACTTCTACTCCGGACGACGCACAATGGCTTTTTAAATACTTAAAGCGCATAAACGGAGGAAGAATAAACTGTCTTCCTATGACGTCTTTAAAGGCAAGAGAAGACGGTTTAGAAGTAAAAAAAGCAACTAAAGAAGTTGGGGCTTTGGGTGTCGCAACACAAATAGTTAAGTATTCTCCGGAATACCAAAACGTAATAAAATTCTTGCTTGGCAACACCCTTG
>JAZNFL010000201.1:0-4174 GCA_045589135.1 Christensenellaceae bacterium | reverse complement strand
ATTTAGGTATTGATTTTTTGATTTTTGTATATTATAATTAAAAATGTTAAAATATGTCTTTACTTATAAATGATTTTTTGTTACCTAGTAAAGATAAAAAATAAGGAGAGAAATTATGAAGAGAACTAAAACAATGAAGTTGGCTTCTTGGCGAGTAATTGCCATTGCTCTTATTCTTTGTTGCGTTGTAGCAAGTGGTTTTCTTTTGCAAAAGAAAACCGTTGTTAATGCAATTTTAACCGAGACGGAAAGAGCAGAAAACGGCATAAGTTTTGCAGACGCAAACGAGATTTACGAAACTAAGACTAATCTTAAAACGATGCCTAAAACTTACGAGGCAATCCTCCATTTACCTACAACTCAAGCATCAAGAGCGGGTATATTGTTCGGAAACTACGGACCTACCAATACTACGGCTTGTTATAGCTTCGAAGTACAATGGGATTCTACTAAAAAAGTATGTTATCCTAAGCTTTATTACGACGTAGATAACGTAGGAAAAACTAACCCCGGCGTAGTTAATATCAACTTTACCGGTGTTGATGTTAGATCTACAGGTTTTATCCACCTTGCAATTACACACGACACGGCAAATAGCAAAGCTTATTGTTACATAAACGGAGAATTAAAACAAACTCTTGACGTAACTAATAATGATACCATAAAAAATTATTACAACGGTTTTAATTTCGTTCCTTCTAAAAATGGTCGTATTGGTGGTGACTTCCGTAGTGGAAACGGTCAATACTTCAAAGGAAATATAAAGGGTTTGGAATTCTATACTGACGTTCGTACGGCAGAAGAAATTAAGGCAGACTACCAAAGATGGTTGACAGCTCCTACCGGAGATAATCTACTTGCTGCATATAACTTTACTCTTGGCGGAAGATCTTATCTTAAAGACCTTTCTAGCAACGGTTACGATATAAATTATTCCGGTGCAGAAGATTACTCCGACTTAGACGGACTTACCTTCGTTGCAGATTCTAAGTACGAAGTAGTTAAAGATTTAGAAGTTGCACCAAACACTTTCGAGGCAGAAATTTTCTTACCTAAAAATTACGTTTCTAGAGCAGGCGTTATTTTCGGAAACTGGGGTATAGGTTCTAGTTTAAGTTTTGAAGTTAATACCGACGGTAAACCTAGATTATTCCATTCCGTAGAAGGAGAAGGGGACTTATCGTTAGTCTTCAATGCGGACGTTCGTACGGGCGATTGGGCACATCTTGCAATAGTGCACGATAAGCAAGCAAACGTGGTCAATTGTTATATTGATGGAAAATTCGTTTCTGCTGCAAATTATAAAGACTACAAAGGAGACGTTTTAGCTGCTCCGTTCTGTGTGGGTGGTGATAACCGTTCCGGAAACGAACAGTATTTTAAAGGTTGGATAAAGTCTGTTGCAGTATTTAGCGATACTCGTAGCGCAACGGAAATTAAAAACGATGCAGAAGGCGGTATAGACGCCACTGACGAAAACTTATTGGCATATTACCAAGTTGGTAAAGCAAGTGCAGAAAAGGATATAGAAGACCTTTCCGGCAACGGTTATAAGCTTCATTATCAAACCACTTGGTTTGCAGAAAAAGAACCTGTAAAAGATTATGCTTATTCTTTTGCCGTAGTTGGCGATACTCAAATTATTGCAGAAAAATATCCTGACAAAATGGCAGGTATTTACGATTGGATTATAGATAATAAGGAAGAAAAGAAGATTTCTTACGTGTTTGGTCTTGGAGATATTACCAACAGCAATACTCCTGCCGAATGGAACGTTGCAAAAGCTGCGGTTTCTAAACTTGACGGTGTTTTACCTTATTCTTTAGTACGTGGTAACCACGATTCTTCTACGGGTATGCAGACGTTTAATTATCCTGCGTATACAAATCAATTTGGCGGATTCTATAAACAAGGATATATCGATACTTCTTGGAGAGAATTCAGCGTTGCCGGAACTAATTACCTTATGGTTAACTTAGATTACGGTGCAGACGATGCAGAACTCGCTTGGGCAGGCGCTCTTATAGACGAATTCCCTAACCATAAAGTAATAATTACCACACACGCATATATGTATCGTGACGGAACTACTCTTGGACCAAACGACGTTTGTCCTCCTGCAGATTCTAACGACGCAAACGCTTCGCCAAACAAAGTTTACAACAACGGCGATCAAATGTGGGATAAACTTATTTCTCAACACGGAAATATTTTCTTGGTATTATCCGGACACGATCCTTGCGATAACGTTGTTACTCGTCAATCGGTAGGCGTACACGGCAACACTGTTACCCAAATGCTTATTGATGCACAAGGCATGGATGCGGGCATGGGTGCTACCGGTATGGTTGCAATGCTTTACTTCTCAGAAGATGGACAACAAATAGACGTAGAGTTCTATTCTACCGTTCATAAACAATATTATAAAGAAAGCAATCAATATTCTATAAAGGTTTACGACCAAACCGTTCAAGCACATACTTTCGATCAAGAAGTAGTTTCTGATTTCTATAAAGCAAATACACCGGATTGCGATACCCCTGCTATGTATTATAAATCTTGTGTTTGCGGAGAAAGCGGACAAGAAACTTTCGCATACGGAGAGGCTGACGGACACAAATATGCAGACGAGCATACTTGTCACGATAGAGAGTGTGTAAACTGTGATCACGTAGAACAAGCTACTACTCAGCATAGTTTAAAACTCTTAGAGGTAATAGAAAATCCTTTACCGGATAAAGCAGGAAAAGCTAAATATAAGTGTACAGTATGTCAAGAAGAAGTTGTTGCGGAATACGGTAAAGCTACGGGTGGTATTAAAGTCCCAGGATGTGGAAGTTCTGCCGTAGGTGGATTAGCCGGTCTTTGCGGATTGCTTATTGTGTCTGCTTTCGTAGTATTTACTATAAGACGCAAAAACTACAATAGATAAAATCAAGTCGTAATATTATATAAGTAAAAGACTGATATTAAAAGTGCGTTGGCAATAAAATATTGCCGACGCACTAATTTTTATTATAAAACTAAATTTTATTACGGATAAAAATAAACGGCGTTGCTTTTGCAACGCCGTTTTGTAACGAGTTTATATTATAAACATTCTTCTGCTTTGCCAGCGCAACCCAAAACGTTTTCGAGTTTGTGCTTAACGAGTTCTTTGATGTTTGCTCTTGCAGGTTTAAGATATTCTCTTGGATCGAATTTGTCAGGATGTTCTGCGTAGAACTTTCTGATAGTTCCGGTCATAGCAAGTCTTAAGTCAGAGTCGATGTTGATCTTACAAACGGAAAGTTCTGCAGCTTTTCTAAGTTGAGATCCTGGAACACCGATAGCGTTTGGCATTTTGCCACCAAAAGTGTTTACCATCTTAACGTATTCTTGAGGAACGGAAGAAGAAGCGTGTAATACGATAGGGAAGTTACCGAGTTCTTTTGCTACAGCTTCTAAGATGTCGAAGCGAAGTGCAGGAGGAACGAGAATACCTTCTTCGTTTACAGTACATTGTTCTGGGGTAAACTTATAAGCTCCGTGAGAAGTTCCGATAGCAATTGCAAGGCTGTCTACACCCGTTCTCTTAACGAAGTCAACAACTTCTTCTGGTTTGGTGTAAGATTCGTTACCAGCTTCTACGCAAACGTCGTCTTCTATTCCTGCTAAAGTTCCAAGTTCGCCTTCTACGGTAACGTAAGGATTATGTGCGTGTGCATATTCTACAACCTTTTTGGTCAATGCAACGTTTTCTTCGTAAGGAAGGTGAGAGCCGTCGATCATTACGGAAGTAAATCCTCCGTCGATACAAGCTTTACAAGTTTCAAAATCAGGACCGTGGTCAAGGTGAAGAACGATAGGAATTTCCGGACATTCTAAAACAGCTGCCTCTACAAGTTTTACGAGATAAGTGTGGTTAGCGTAAGCTCTTGCACCCTTAGAAACTTGCAAAATAACGGGAGCCTTAGCTTCTTTACAAGCTTCGGTAATACCCTGAACGATTTCCATGTTGTTTACGTTGAAAGCACCTATAGCGTAACCGCCCTTAAATGCTTGTTCAAACATCTTTTTACTGTTGACTAATGGCATAGTAATACCTCCAAATATTATTAATATTTTATATAACAGTGATATTATACAACATTTTTATCGGCTTTGCAATATTTTATTGTAAAAATTTAAACTA
>JAZNFL010000200.1:0-2510 GCA_045589135.1 Christensenellaceae bacterium | reverse complement strand
TAGGACAGAAAAATACTTTATGAATAAATTCACATGGTCCCACCATTATAGCTCCATCTCCACCAGCATCAAAGTCATAATATTTTGCTTCATCTGATTTTTGATCTACAACTTTTCTATGTTTAACAATCGTTAATTTTTCGCCACATTTATAGCAATAGTGGGTTCTAAACTTAACTTTAAAGGTGTTACCATAATTGTACCAATGCTTATTCATAACTTAATCCTTCGAATTAAAACAATCCATCAAATCGAATTCTAATATAGAAATCCCAACCTATACCTAATGCAACTCCTACGCCAAATAATACCCATTGCCACCATTTTGGTGCATGCCCTGTTGGATCAGTATACATTATTGGATTATTTCCACAATAACAGTACAAATTTAATCCACTGATGTTTTCCGAATCTAAGTATTCTATTGTGTCTGGGCTTATAAAACGACCGGTCTGTGGATCGTAATAATGTTCAACACAAGACTCGTCTTCTACGTAATAATTTTATCATTATATAGAATTATTGTCAATAGTCAATTATTAAAAAATAAGGCGTGGATAATCCACGCCTTTTATTTTAAAGTAACTTATTTGCGATTATTCTGCATCTTTTGCTTCTTTAGTGGTTTCTACTGCTTCTTTAGGTTTTACAAAAACAAGAAGAAGTATACCAATTAAAGATAATGCTGCAATGCCGAGGAACAAGAAGGATTGCCAGTTGTTCTTAAAGTATTCGGATTCGAATTCTGCAGAAGACATTTTGTCAACTACGTGAATAGCATTAGAAACTGCAAAGTCGTTCATGTTGGTGTCATCGTAAACGGATAACTTAACGTAATAATAACCGTAATCTGCAGGAGTAAATTCTTCTTTATCTTCGTCGAATAAGTCAACAGGATCTTCTCCAACTTCGGAAGCAACTACTTCTATCATCTTGCCATCTTTTACAAGAGCGTCTATTTCTGCCCAATAAACAGCATCTACGTTATCGAAGCTACTTCTTTCGAGAGCGTAACCCTTTTCTTGCTTATAAGCGTTGTATTGAGCTTCGGTCATATAGTAAAGATTGTAAGCTTTTGCAACGTTATAACCTTCTACGGTAAAGAAGTTTACGTCGTAAGAAACACCTACGTAAGCGTCAACTTCGTCTTCTACGGTGATTTCCGGAGCGGAAGTGTTTTGTACTTCGAAGGTAAAGATAGGACATACTAAAACGTCGGATTCGTCATACCAACCGTAAACTTCGTTTACAGCCTTTCTGGTAAGGTCTTCGGTTTCTAAAGTAAATTGAACACCACATTCGTCCTTAGCGGTTACGTAGAATTCGTAAGCGCCACCGGAAGTAAGAGTAAAGCTTGTAGAAGAAGTAGAAGAATAAGAACCCGTGCTGGTCTTATTTGCATAATAAGTCGTAAAAGAAAGGTTTGCGTAATCGAAATATTCTGATACGATAAAGTCTTGTAAAGAAGGAACTTTAAACGTAGAACCTATTCTTAAAGGCTTATCTTCTGCATCGTAAATAGCTTTATTAACTTCTTCTTGATATTCTGCATATTGTTCTTTAGTAATATTGTCAACGTAACCGATAGAACCTTCTGTAGAAGCTTTTACAACGTTGACGGTTAAAACGTTAGAAACGGTTTGTACGTCGGCTGCGTTTAATGCGGTAACCTTAACTTGGTATTCGCCTAATGCAGGGAATTCGATTTCGTCAGAATCCTTAGTTGCAGTCCATTCGGTTGCATCGGTCTTTTTAAATTCTACCTTAGTAGTTACAGCAGAAAGCATATCGTATGCGGTATAAACTACGTCGTATACTCTACCCATAACTGCTTTATTTCTATCAAAGAAAGATCCGTTTAATACGATAACAGGATTGCTATCGGTATAGGTAAGACCTGCTTTGGTAAAATCTAAACCGTTCATAGAGGTAAACTTAACGGTAACGTTTTCTTTAGCGGTAAGCTTTAAAGAAACAGCGTCGTAATCGTTTTGATTTAAAGTGCCGAGTTCTTCTGAAGAAGCGTATAAAACACCATTGGTAACAGTAAGACCAAAATTGTTGGCAACTTCTACTTTTGCGTTGTCGTTAAGCTTTGCATAGTACAAACCTGCTTCGTCTTTGGTATAACTAACGACGTTAGTTGCAGTTCCGGTAAGCGTAACCGTTAAAACCGGAGATTCTTCCGTAACGGTCAATTCGTCAACGAAAGTAAAAGCAAGATTGAGGTTTTCTAAAGACATTTTGTAAGTGTAATCTGCAGTCTCGCCCTTAGTCATAACTACGGACATACCTTCTGCAGAAATATCAACGTCTTCGTCTGCTGATAAATTCCATAAAGCATCCACTGCGAAAGCATTTTGCGTTCCTGTTCCTTCTTCTGCATAAACGGCAAGAGCAGAAACGGAAGACATAACAAATACCGCAATGAAAACAATTAATAATCGATAAAATTTGTTACTTCTCATCTAACATAACTCCTAAAATTTTTGCTAAGGGTAACCACCCTA
>JAZNFL010000199.1:0-4763 GCA_045589135.1 Christensenellaceae bacterium | reverse complement strand
GGATAATAAAAACTAAAAAAAATTAAAATAGCATATTCTATTTGTTAGACTTGACATAATTTAAACATAAGAATATAATTAATATAATAATTCTTTGAGACAAGGTGTAATTCCTTACCGGCAGTAAAGTCTGCAACGGGTTAATCCTTTGACGGAGTTAAATTCTCCGACCGACGGTAAAGTCCGGATGAGAAAAGAAAGATAAAATTTATTGTAATTATCTTCACTTCTGTATAGAAGTCAAATAGAGAATTATAAAGGTTTTTATGGAACAGAAGAAAAAGTTTTTCAGTTCTTCTACAGTGGCAAAAATCGCCGTTTTTTCGGCATTATCTTACGTGTTGTATTTGTGGCCAAAATTTCCGATTGCTTCTATCTTTCCAAGCTGGTTAGAGTTTAATTTTTCGGATATCCCCATGCTTATAGGCGGTTTTGCTTTAGGGCCTTTAGCCGGGGTTATTATAGTAATAGTAAAGATTTTACTTAAATTGCCGTTTTCTACTACCGTTTTCGTAGGAGAGTTAGCAGATCTCATCATTGGTATTTCCTTTGTGTTGCCGGCGTCTTTGGTTTATAAGTATCACAAAAACATAAAAGGAGCTCTATTTGGCACGCTTATCGGTCTTTTGTGTAGTACGGTGGCGAGTATGTTCGTCAATAGATTTATCTTAATACCGTGTTATTTGTATCTCAACAATTGGACGATATCCACTTTGGTAGGTGCGTGCAGTAAGGTTTTAAAAGGGGTAAACGAAGGTAATTTTTATACGTACTATACCTTTTTTGCAGTGTTGCCGTTTAACTTAATAAGATGTACGGTGTGTGGTTTGCTGACTTTTTTACTTTACAAAAAAATATCGATTTTTTTAAATAGGTTTTAATATGGTTTATTTTTCTGAAGACGAAGTTACAACTCAACAAATTGCCGAAGAATTTGCAAAGACTCTTAAAAAAGGCGACGTGGTCGTGTTGGACGGAGATATGGGTGCAGGCAAAACGGCTTTTACAAAAGGTATAGCCAAAGCCTTAGGAGTAACGGCAAGTGTAACCAGCCCAACTTACGCCTACATGAACGATTACGAAGGAAAGTTGTATCATTACGATTGTTATAGGCTCTCTTGCGGAGAGGACGCAGAAGCTTTAGGATTGACGGATTATTTTTATTTGGACGGGGTATGCGTTATAGAATGGGCTAAAAATATTGCAGACGTATTGCCTAAAAACGTAAAAACGGTTAAAATTATAAAAACCGGAGAGAATTCGAGGAGAATAGAATTTTGAATTATCTTGCATTTGATACAAGTGGAAGCCATTTGACGGTGGTTGTTAAATTTAACGGCAAAACGTATTGTCAATATTTAGAAGACTGTAAACTTCAGCATTCGGTTTTGCTTATGCCGACGGTAGAAAAGGTTTTGCAAGAAAGCGGAGCAACCGTCTTTGATATGGACTTTTTTGCTTGTTGCGTAGGGGCGGGATCGTTTACAGGTATAAGAATAGGCGTGGCAACGGCTAAGGCGTTTTCTTTTGCGACGGGTAAGCCTGTTTTAGGTGTTACTTCTTTCGAGATAATGGCATATAATAATTTAGCCAAAGATAAAGTTTTAACTGTTATAGATGCAAGGCACGATCATTTTTACGCTTGCGGATTCGAAAATAAAAATCAAGTTATAGAGCCGTCTTATTTGTCTTATCAAGAGGTGTTAAATTTATCCGAAAGTTTTTCTTTGGTAAGTGCGACGGAAATCGAAGGGTTTTCGGTTACGACTGTCAATTTAAAAGACGGTTTTATAAACGCTTTAGAAGCCAAAGAAAACTCTGCTTCTTTTAATAGAGAAACGCATGTTCCTTTGTATATAAGAAAAAGTCAAGCAGAGGAAGGTTTATGATTTTTAGAAAGGCAAA
Source organism: Christensenellaceae bacterium (assembly GCA_045589135.1). Lineage (GTDB taxonomy): Bacteria > Bacillota > Clostridia > Christensenellales > Borkfalkiaceae > CAKQKQ01. The sequence goes on along the minus strand of JAZNFL010000199.1, from coordinate 2,858 downwards.
AAGAGAAGATTTTGACGATATTTGCTTGTTAGAAAAAGAGTGCTTTAAAACTCCTTTTACTATTGCGGATTTATTATCTTCAGAAAGAAATACGGAATTTATTGCATACGTATGCTATAAAGAAGAAATTTTATGCGGATACGTAACGGTTTCTTGCAACCCGTGGGAAGCAGAGATTTTGCGTATTGCCGTAAAAAAGGAATTTAGAAACAACGGAATTGCAAAAAAATTATTAGGGCTTATAAAAGAAGATTGTCTTAATAAAAACAAAGAAAAAATTTTACTCGAAGTAAGCAGTAAAAACGAGACGGCTATAAACCTATATTCTTCTTTTGGGTTTAAAAACATTGCCGTAAGAAAAAAATATTACGAAAATACCGAAGATGCAATTATTATGGAACTTTGTTTAAGGGGTGTTTTTGGAGAAAACTGAAGTTCTCGGCATGCCTGCCTTGGTGGGTGGAAGTGGAGAGATTTTGCTTTTTTTGCACGGGTTTTTAAGCTGTAAAGAGAGTTTTATAAAACAGTTATCGTTTTTCGAAAATTATTTTAAAGTCGTGGCGATAGACTTGTCGGGATTTGGTCAAAGCGGAGATTTGCCATATCCGTACAGTTTAGACGATTACGTCAGAGAAATAAAAAAATTGATAGACTTTTACGGACAAAAAGTAAACGTCGTCGCCCATAGTTTTGGCGGAAGAATTGCAATTAAACTTTGCGCCAAAAACAAAAATTTAGTCAAAAGGCTGGTTTTGGTCGGCAGTGCAGGACTAAAACCTAAAAGATCAATAAGGTATTATTGTAAGCGTATTGGGTATAAAGTTTTTAAAAGAATTTTACCTTTAAGCGTGTTAGAAGAAAAGTTTTTTAGTAAAGATTATATAAATTTATCTTTAAACATGAAGAAGTCTTTTAAGCTTATAACAAACGAGTTTTTAGATAATAGACTAAAAGATATTGACACTGTTACGCTTATCGTTTGGGGTAAATATGACAAAGAAACCCCGCTTTACATGGCACAAAGATTAAATGAGAATATAAAAAACAGCAGGCTTTACGTTATAGATAAAGCCGGACATTTTAGCTATATAGAAAAGAGTAACGAGTTTAATTACGTCGTTAAAGAATTTTTAAAGGAGTAAGAAAGATGTATATAGAATACGCAAAGACGTTTTCGGAGATATTTTCTTCGGGTAACGTTTGTTCGTTAATAATTGCGTCGGTAATAAACGTATTGATATTGTGTTTCGTTTCTTATAAATTTTTACAAATTCTTCAACAGTGCGGATATAGAAGTTCAGAATATATAAAATGGTATAAAAAGAAGGACAATGCGTACAAATCGAGAATTTTTATGCTCGTCGTTCTTTCGTCTTTGGCGTTTTTATTAATCGGTGCGTCGTTGTTATTTTTAAAAGGACCGATTTCGATATACGTAGGATTAATCGCTTACGTTATTTTCGTGGTTATATATTACTTAAAGGATAAGCAAATTAAAAAAAAGGTTCCTTTAAAGTTTACCCGAAGAATGATTCGTCTTACCGTTACTTACCTTTTAATAATGCTTTTAATGAGTTTTGCCGTCTTACTTTTGACGGATATGCTCGTTTATGCAATAGGATTAAGAGCTATTACAAGGATAAGAAAGGTTGTAGTATGTTTTACTCCTTTTATGGTTCCGTTTGCCGTTTTGTTGGCGCATTGGATAAATCTTCCTTTAGAAACGCATATCAATTCTTCTTATATTAAAAAGTGCAAGACAAAGCTTGCTTCTTATAAAAATCTTATAAAGATAGGAATAACCGGCAGTTACGGCAAAACTTCCGTCAAAAACGTTTTGGCTACTATTTTGGGACAAAAGTACAAGGTGGTTTCTACTCCTAAATCGTTTAATACTCCTTTAGGGATAAGCAAGGCGGTAAAATATCTCGACGACACCACCGAAGTATTTATTGCGGAAATGGGAGCGAGAAGGCAAGGCGACATAAAACAATTGACGGAGATAGTAAATCCCGACTATGCTGTTTTGTGTGGAATAAACAATCAACACTTAGAAACTTTTGGAAGTTTAAGAATAATAAAAAATACCAAGTTCGAACTCGTAGAATACATGAATGGCGGAACTGCGGTATTTTATCTCGATAGCCCGGCGACCAAAGAACTTTTCGATAAATGCACTATAGACAAAATCGGTGCAGGCGTTAAGTTAGAAAATTCGCCTACCGTATACGCAAAAGACGTTGTTTACGGTAAAAATGGAAGCTCTTTTACGTTGTGTATTGACAAGGAAAGTATAAAATGTTCTACTTCTCTTTTAGGGGTTGGCAACGTATCAAATATATGTATAGCTAGTGCCGTTGCGTATAAAATGGGACTTACTTTAAGCGAAATTTGTGCAGGTATAAGCGCAATAGAATTCGTACCACACAGATTGCAAGTTTTAGAAGGAGAAAACGGTTGTACCGTAATAGACGACAGTTACAATTCTAATCCGGAAGGATGCCGTATGGCGATTGATATAATGCAGAGTTTTTCTGGACAAAAAATAATCGTAACGCCGGGGCTTGTAGAACTTGGCAAAGACGAAGATAAAGAAAACTATTCCGTAGGCCAATACATGGCGGATAAGGTTGACTATGCTGTTTTGATAGGTCATACGGGAGCTTATAAAATAAGGGACGGACTTATAGAAAACGGTTTTAATCCCGATAACGTAATTAAGGCAAAAGACGTAAAAGAAGCTGTTTTAAAGCTTAAAGAATTAGCGACGAAAGATTCGGTAATTTTATTTGAAAACGATCTTCCTGATAAGTTTGCATAATACGATTTGTTTAAAAACGGCATATTTTAAATAATAT
>JAZNFL010000198.1:0-2123 GCA_045589135.1 Christensenellaceae bacterium | reverse complement strand
TACCCGACGCTTTTGGTTATTCCGCCGCCCTTCCTCAAATTTTTAAACTTTCGGGCGTAGACACTTTTATAACCTCTAAAATATCTTGGAACGATAGAAACACTATGCCTCACGACGTGTTTACGTGGAGAGGTATTGACGGATCGGACGTGTTTACGTATTTTATAACCTGCCAAAGCGCGCATACTCAAAATCCTCGTCTTACGACTTATAACGCGGACGCTACGCCGGATTTTTTAGCAGGTTCTTATAAGCGTTTTCAGGATAAACACGTTTCGGATAACGTTTTAATTTGTTACGGATACGGTGACGGTGGCGGCGGACCGACGGCTGAACAAATAGAAACGATAGAGCGTATGAAACGGGGAATCCCGGGATGCCCAAACGCCGAAAACGGTACTATAGACGGGTTTATTGACAAAATTAAGGAGTCGTCAAGGGGTAAACTATCCTCTTGGGTAGGCGAACTTTATCTTGAATTCCATAGGGGAACGCTCTCGGCTATTTCAAAGAATAAATTATATAACAGAAAGATAGAGTTTTTAATTCATAATATAGAAGCGCTTGCTACTATGAACAAACTTTTAAACGGCGCGCAATACCCTTATGCGGAACTTGAAAAGATGTGGGAAGAGATATTAACTCTTCAATTCCACGACGTTCTCCCCGGTTCGTCGATAAAAGAGGTGTACGACGATACTGATGCTATTTATAAAAAGTTGTTTTCAAAAGGCGAAGCGTTGCGCGATAAGATAGTAACTCAAATTGCCCAAAAAGCAAAATCGGGTGAGATCGTGTTCAATATGCAACCGTTCAAGGTTAATTCCGACCTTTTACAAGGCGAAAAATACGTTATGGCAAAAGCACCTGCGTACGGCTTTGCAGTTGCGGAGAGAAGAAATAACGTATGCTCGGTAAAAGTGGCTGATAAAATTTTAGAAAACAAATTTTTCCGCATAAAATTTGACGATAACTATGAAATCGTCAGTATTTATGATATAATAAACGGCAGAGAGGTTTTAAAACCCAACCAAAAGGGCAACGTTTTGACAGTTTACGAAAACGTTTCGATAGAGTACGACGCTTGGGAAATCCGTGATTTTTACACGGAAAAAGCATACCCTTTAAACGATTTGAAAAAGTGCGAATTTGTAGATTTGGGTAGCAAAAAGGGAATAAGAGTATATAGGAAATTTATGGATTCGTCTTTAAAGCAAACGATACTTTTATCGGACGTAAGTCCTCGTATAGACTTTATTACGGACGTAGATTGGAAACAGGAAAACCTAATGCTTAAAGTTAAGTTCCCCGTTGACGTGTTTGCTCAAAACGCTACTTTTGATATTCAATTCGGCAATATTGAACGTCCGATTTACGGTAATACGTCTTGGGATGATGCAAAGTTTGAAACTTGCGCTCACAAATACGTGGATATTTCTGAAAACGGATACGGCGTGGCTCTTTTAAACGACTGTAAGTACGGACACGACGTGTTAGACGGAAATTTAGGGCTTACGCTTCTTCGTTCGCCAACTTATCCGTATAAGGATGCCGATAAAGGTAAGCACAAGTTTACTTATTCGCTTTGTCCGCATAACGGACGTTTATCTGAAAGTGACACTTTAAAACTTGCATTCGACTTAAACAATCCGCTTTTTGCCGTTAATTCGGTAGGTAGCGGTAATTTAGAGAGTTATTCTATGATAGAATGCGACTATTCAAATCTCGTAGTTGACACGGTAAAGATGTCAGAGGATAAAAAAGGCGTAATCGTTAGACTATACGAAACGTTTAGAGAAAGAACGGACGCTATAATAAAGACGGGATTTGAGTTTAAAAAGGTTTATAAGTGCGATTTAAGAGAGAACGTTATATCCGAATTAGACGGAGTAGGTGAAAGCGTGGAAATTAAGGTTAAACCGTACGAAATCGTCACACTTAAATTTGAATTATAAATATGAAAAATTTTAAAGAAATCATTTGTATAATATTGGCCGTTTGTTTATGTTGTTTAGGTTGTTCTTGTGGGGAAACGAGCGAAAACGTAACCCCGCAAAACGGACAAACCGTACCGGTTTCTAATTTTGAAGTAGACGAGTTCGTTTCAAAAGAATGAAGTCGGA
>JAZNFL010000197.1:0-2872 GCA_045589135.1 Christensenellaceae bacterium | reverse complement strand
CCGTCAACAATTTTAAAATTGAGTGATTTTCTCCGACGTAACCGCCAAGTATAATTCCCTTTTTGTAATCGGCAGGAGTAAATCGATTCATAGGTTTTTTAGGATTGCAAATAAATTTTTTAAAATCCTTAAGCCGTGGAAGAATTTCCACCGTTTTATCTATTTCTGTAATAAGTTTTTTGCCGTCTTCTCTTAAAACGCTTACGCCATTTTTGACGTCGTCGAACTCATAAGTTTTATATTTTGAAGTAAGTTTTTTGATCGGAAGGTTTGCAATTGCCGATAGTTCTTCTAATCTGTAAGTATAAGAAGGCGTCTTAAATATATGTAAATACAAATTACTTATAAACAATTTATATAGCTTTATTAGCCTTAAAAACGCCACGAATTGGCATTCTTCACTCGATACGTCTTTATCGATTAAGCCAAGAACATAGCCAACGTCCTCTTGGACGGAAAAATCGCACACATCCCCTAAGCTTCTCGATATGGACAATTTTAAGTTTGCTTTTAAAAGGTTTTCTGCCAAGACGTGTTCTTGCCGAACGTTTATAACGTCGTTTATTGCTTCCACAACCAAATTATAACAATAAGCCGAAACCTCTTTGCCGGTAAATGCGTTAGAATATTTATAGTCTATAAGAGTAAGGCATTTTGTAACAACCGCCGAAAAACTGTCTGCAAGGCGATGTTTTTTACATTTTTTATATACGTAAGGATCTATTAAGACGACGGAAGGAGTTTTTGCTCCCATCTTTACCACTTTGCCGTCTATTCTTTCTTGTACGTAAGGCTGTAAAATTTTCTCCATGAGGGTATCCGTCGGGTAAACGATAACTTCTCTGCCCGTCATTTGAGCAAAATATCTCACCTTGTTTATTACTTCTTGCCCTCCTGCTACGACTATAAGTCTTACGTCTTCCGAAATTTTACCAAGTTCTGAAAAACTCTTTGCCAAAGGCTCTTCTTCTTTTAAATAAAACGTACTGACTGTTTTTCCGCAATCAGTCAAAACGCCCCTTAAATTTTTTACCGTCAACAAGTTTTCTTGTTCTCCGGAGATTAAAGCTATTCTACCGCAAAAACCGTACTCGTCCAATATTTTAGGCAGTTGCATTTCCGCACTGCCTTCGTAAAATTTAATATTAAGTTTTTTTAGAGTTTGCTCTATTTTTCCGTAGTGTTTGCCTTCGAAAATCCGCAAATCCGACATATCAGTCTCCCTTTTGTGCTATGTTGGCAAAAAGTTGAATTCTCTCTTCGAAAGAAGGCCAAGTGGACTTCATTTCGGCAGAATTAAACCCATCCCCGTGTTGTGTACTTACGGCAATCTCGTGTCCTATTAATGCTTTTGCGTGAGTATATAAGACGTTTCTTGCGTACTCGGAAGCAATTTCCACGGAATTTTTCTTTCTTGGCTCGTCGATAACTTCGAGATCGACGGCTACGAGTTTTTTAGAAACGAGATATTTGCAAATTTCTTCCACTTCTTCTGCGGAGAATTTAGACGCAGAAAAAGCAATCCCATCGACGCCCGTCTTTTCGGCTCTGTCTGCCATTTTATAAACCTCTGCAACTTTTGAACTTTTAACTTCGTAAGTTGCAATACTGTTATGCGAATGAGCAAATATAACGGCTTCTTCGTCGGTAAAGACGTTGGATTTTATAGAAGCAGAATATTTGTCCGTCTTTAATACCCTTGCTAAGTCGTATTCGTAGAAAGGATTGGCATCGTCCGAAATCATAGACTTTTCTTCTTCTTTTAAATCTATCTTGAGTTGGTCCTCGACAAACTTTAAGGTATTTTCTCCTTTGCCAAACTGCTTACAAATTGCCTTTGCCAAGGCAAAAAACACGTGCTTATCCGCAACGCTACCACCAGAAAAATAAGAAGATGAACCTATTACGTCCCTATCGAAATTGAGCTTAATGCCAAATTTATTGAATTCTTTATTTACGTTTTGCGTCATTTTTTTAACGTAAGCGTATCTACCCGTTCTTAAAGGCGCAAGACGGGATTCGGTTTCTTTTATTCTGTCTTTAGGAACCCCGTACACCGACATTACGACGTAACCGTTATCCGTAGAAGGACAACGAGCGTTTATGCGGTAACCGGTAAGGTAATACAAACCGCAAATTTCGCACGCACGGTGAAATTCTTTTACCCCCTTTAAAGAAAGAAAGTCCGTTATGCCAACCGAGATTTCTCCATCTCTATAAGCTTTGTAAACTATAAGCGACGGTGTATACGGGCCAAAAGAATATTTGCTCTGCCAATTTAATGACGCACCCGTACCCGTTCCTTTAAGCGCAGAAACGTGCCCGACGTTTTTTTGAAGTTTTTTAAGGTAATGCAACCTCATAAAAGAAAAGCGACCGTTGAGTTTTTCTATCATTTGTTCGTTTTGCATACTGTCCTCTTAAACTATTATTTTACTTATACTAATATAATATACCTACAAGACGGTTTTGTCAAGTCAATTTTTTTTGGGTTTATTTTAAAAAAATCTATAAACCCCTTGATTTTTACAAATTTTATGTTATAATGTATTTGTCTTAAAAGATATTTACTATTTTTGGAGGAATATTCGAAATGAACAAGGGTGAATTCATTAGAGCTTATGCTGACAAACTCGGCGTTACCATCAAAGAGGCAGAAAACAACTTCGTTGCTTTGGTTGATACTCTTACGGATTGTTTACAAAAAGGAGAATACGTACATATCTCCGGTTTTGCAACTTTCGATTTAAGAGATAAAAATCAAAGAGACGGCGTAAATCCTCTTACAGGAGAAAAGGTCGTTATAAAGGCTTGTAAAGCTCCCGTCGCAAAGTTTAGCAAAGCTTATAAAGAATTGTTTAACTAATTAAAA
>JAZNFL010000196.1:0-6543 GCA_045589135.1 Christensenellaceae bacterium | reverse complement strand
TTGGCCTCCCGACTTATATAAGTTTATGCTTTTCTTTTTTGTATAACTCTTACGAAGAAAACTGCAACTATAGCTCCTAATAAGAAGATAAAGTTACCGCTTTGTCCTGCGGAAGATCCACAACTTACAGTTGTAGGAGGATCCATTTCGGATACGCTTGGAGTTTCGGATTCTTCGACTACAGGGATCTTTTCGATCTTGGTTTCTCCGCAATCTCCACAAGTGTATTCCATTTCTCCTTCTTCCGTTGCCGTAGGAGGTTGTTTTACGTGTCCATCATCCCAATCGTGGTCGAGGGTTTCTCCATAATAGAAGACTTCCGTACCGTGTGTTCCGCAATCACAAGATTTATAGTAAGATGCTTTTTGCGTGCAAGTTGCGCCGGCAGCAAGATATTCTTCGGTAGCAACTTCGTTTTCGTATACGTGTTCGTTGGTTGCAGGTATTGCTTGACCGAGTTCTATAACTTTACCACAAGTAGTACATACCGTATCTCCGGTATAACCTTCGGTAGCACAGGTTGGATCTTTTGCTCCCGTAGTAGTGGTTTCACCTTGGTGGTCAGGTCTAGTGGTGTCGGCAGTAATTTCGAATTGGTCAACGATTAATCCGTTGATTTGCTTAACCGTCATTACGAGTTTGTCGCCCTTAACGGAAACAGAAGTGTAAGTAGGTTGTTCAGCATCCGGAGTTGCGATAAACATCATTTCTTCTACGTTAGGATTGCCAAGACTGTCGTGGTTGTAAGCGGTAGAACCAATAGTCGTATAAACGGTACCTACGCCTTGCTTAATGCTGTCAACGTTGGTCTTGGTTACGATTTGACCGTTCTTCATAGGATAAGATCTCGTAACTAAGTGAGAGTGTCCTTGGATAACTAAATCTACGCCGTTTTCTTCGATTACGTCGTAAAGCCAAGGTCTGCTTTCTGCTCCGCCTAAACGGTGGTAAACAGGTTCGTGTACGAGAACGACTTTCCATTTAGCACAAGCGTTTGCTTTAAGGTCAGCATCGAGCCATGCTCTTTGCGCTTGTAAAAGATATTCGTCTTGTCCGTGGTATCTACCAGATGCAAGAACTACGAAGTGTGCGTCGCCGTAGTTAAAGGAGTAAACGGTTTCGTCAGCTCTTTGAGCAAGTGCTTGAAGCCATCCGTCGGTAATCATGCTGGTGTAGTTTTTATCTAAAACCTTAGTTCCGCCGTTGTTTGGATGGTTAAAGTGTAAGTCGTAATATAAGTTGCGTCCACTGTCGCCTAAGTCTACTACGTCGTGGTTACCGATAGTAGCAAAGAAAGGTATTGTAGCTCCCCATTCTCCAAGAGATTTAAAGAACATATTCCATTGTTCTGCGTCACCACCGTTTTCTACGACGTCGCCGGTATGTAACATAAACGCAGCGTTGCTAATTTCTTCAAAAGCTTCGTTGTAAGCAGTTTGAGAGAACATAAAGCCTTTTGTCGAGCCGGTTCTTCCGTTCCAAGTAATACCTTGAGTGTCGCCCGTAGCAATAAAGGTAAATTCTTCTTCGTTGCCGGTTGCAGTCTTAAAGGTGTACATCTTGCTCCAATCGTCTTCTTCGTTGGCGCTGTTTAATTTACCAATCTTGTATTCGTATTCAGTGTTTGGTTGTAATCCGGTTACGTCTACTTTAAAATATTCTTCAGCGAGATTTACTAATTCGGATTCTCTAATAGCTCTTACGACAGTCCATTTGGTAGAGCCTTTTGCACGATACTTAACAGCCATTGCTTCTCCGTCGGTAAAGGAGTAGAGAGCGGTAAAGGCAAAGTTTCTCGTGGTTGCAGGATCGTCAAAAGAGGTAACGAGATTGTAAACGTTTGCAGAGAAGCCGGTGCCGACAGGCATTTCTTCTATCAACTGATATTCGTTAGAAGTTGCATCTGCGTAAGTTACGGTTACGTTTTTAACTGCTTCTGCTAAGTAAGTGTAAGTGTCTATAGTATAAGAGGTTGCGTTAGAAGGTAATACGCTGTAGCTTCCTCTGCGAAGTATTCCGCCGTCAGGAAGAACAACTTCTACCATAACCATTTTTTGAGAAGGATTAACCATTGCGTTGATGGTGTAATCTCCTGCTTCGTAAACGCCTTTTACGGTAGAGCCTGCAACTGCTAAGCTTGTTTCCGGAGAAATAGAGAAGAATTCAGTTCCGTTAAGACGTAAAGAAACTTTTTCTTCGCCGTCGTAAGTTACGGTTGCGGAATAGTTTGCGTATTTGCCGGATTCTATAGCGAGTTCTTTAGAATTTGTTTTGGTAAAGGTTTTAGAGTAGAACTTAAAGTTGTCGATTTCTACTGCACCGTCTTCGCATCTAAGTGCAAAATGAGGAACGTATTGGTCTTGTCCGCTTGCAAAAGCAGAGTTTGTTCTGCTACCGGAGATAAAGCATTTGCCTTCTTCGTCGTAGAGATAACAGTAAACCGTACCGCCTTCTAAAACTAACTTAGCGTGTAAGTTTTTGTTTTCGAAAACTTTAGCGTCAAAATTTTGATAAGTGTCGCCTACACGGAGTCTGCCGTCAGAAACAGGAATTTCCATAAAGGTCCACCAACCACCAAATGATACGTAGAGAGCACGAGAACAAGCTGCAGCAGACCATTCGTAGCCGGTACCTACGTTGGTAACCTTAAAGTCAAACTCAAAAGTGTAAGCTTTATCAGCTCTATGAGTTGTTAATTCGTACCAGTTGAATTCTGCGTTTTCTTTTGTTTCGAATACGAGTTTGCCGTTTTCGAGAGCAGGAGCAGAACCGCTTGGTCTCATCATATCGGCTTTTCTCCAATAACCGTTAGATGCTAAGTAACCGCTTTCCATAGAAGAAGAGAAGTCTTCCGTATAAGTGTTAGTTCCGTCCGTAAACGAGAAGTTATCCATTTCGAAAGCGCCGTCTTCGCAACGGAAAACCCAGTTAGAAAAATAGGAGTTTGCGTTTTTATAATCGTTACCCGATCTACTACCTGTAGAAACTATGGTTTCTCCGTTTTTAAGAGTGGTAGTCATAGTGCCGGTAGCAGGAACCCAAACGATTTCTACACCGTAAACGGTATTGAGTTTGTATTCTTGGTTTACGTTACCGCAGTAAGTTCCACCCGTTCTTATAACCTTATTTGCTGCGGCGCTACTCTTTAATTCGATTTGGTTAAACCATCCGCCCGGAGCAAAGTAAAATTCTCTTGCTTGTGCGTGGGTGTCGTCACCAAAACTCGTAATCTTAATGTCGAGCTTAATAGTGTAAGTTTTTGTAGCGTCGAAAGTAAAGCCTTCGATGTTTTGCCATACCACTTGTGCGGACGTGCCTTTAACAACTTTTAAGACTCCGTTACTAATGGTGGGTTGTGCGTTGTCTTGTACTGAGCCGTTTGCTTTTGATTCTGCAAACCAAATGCCAGAATTAAATAAAGTTTTACCTTCGAAGCCTTTGTAGTTTTCGAACGTTTCTTCGTAAGATACTTCTCCGTTTGCTTCTGCTGCTTGCGTAGGTAAAACTACAAAGCTAAGAGCAAGAGAAGTTACGAAGGTAAGACAAAGAAGGCAAGTGAGCCATTTTTTGAAAAGTTTCATATTTCCCTCCAATAAATAAGATAATTAAATTATAACAAATAATGAAGATTTGTCAATAGACGGAACAAAAATTACTAAACTATAAAAATAGATTATTTATAAAGTTTTGTCTATAAAAATAGAACAGATGTGAGTGTGCCAATGTTTTTTTTAATAAAGGATAAAGAGCGAGCGGGTTTTAAAGTTGCACGCTAAAGTTACGCACTATAGTAGTACGCCTAAAGTTGATGGGTTTAAGGATAAAAGTCGCTTTTGTTAAAATTTTGTTTATACATGTTTTGATCAATACGTTTTTATAGAAAACTTAAATAAAACTAGTTTTAACTAAATAAATGCCCCGTCGCAAAAGATAATGCAACGGGGCTTTTGGTTGTTAAAGATTCGTTTATCGTACAAAAATTTCAATACGGTGTTAAAGTTTGACGACAAAACGTTGTGCTACGTTACGCTTTACATTTTTTTGCAAGTAAAATCTTTAAACGAAATTTTGTCGTTAAAGGTAAGCATGCCAAATCTTCCGCATACGTATGCGTTGTCGTCTATAACGTCAAAAATTTTATGTCCGTCTACTGTAACTTTAACGTTGTTGTCGATACAAGAAATTTCTACGTTGTTGCCGTTTGGAGAAGGGGTAAACGGCGCACGGCTGAGCTCGGTGCTTCCGTAAAAAGTTTTTTCTAAAATAATTTCTTCTTGTGTAAATCTTACGAAGTACGAGTATAGAGATTCTCTTTTTTGGTTAAAGAAGTTAGAATATCCTCTTGCTCTTACGACTATTCCTCCGTCAGCTTCTCCGTGTACGAAAACTTTAAACGAAGTAGAGTAGTCGGACATTCCTTCGCTTCCAAAAAGAGCGACGTTTGCATCCCCGTTTCCGAAAAGGTTACCACCGCCGATTAAGACGTTGCCAAAAATCGGCTCTGCCTCGCAAAGAGGTAAAACGCCTAAAGATTCCGGATAAACGGCGTCTTTAACGAATTCCCAAGAAACAGCGTTAAGTTTGCCTTTTAAAAGTTGTATAGCCATAGTGGATATGCCTTGTTTTAAAGGGAGATCTCCTATATGTACGCTTGCGTAACCGCTTTCGGTATTAAAGTTTCCTATGGTAAATTCATGACGAACGCCGTTTGCAAAGACGGCAATAGTTGCACCTTTGCTTTCTTCTCCAAGGTATGCGTTTAAAGAATACATGGCTGTTTTTTCGACGTTTATGTCGTAAGAAATAAAGTCTTCTTCCGTGTCTAAAAGCAATCCGTAGAAGTTTTCCGTCTTTACGGTGTTTTCTTCTTCTCCCTGTCTTACGCCTTGCTCGTCGGGTTTAGCGTTTTTAATAGAGTAAGCTTTTCCAAATCCTTTTTTGTGGCAAATTGCGGGGAATCTAGACGGGAGGTTTTTTATAGAATTAAAATCTCCCGTACCAAAGACGTCGTTAGAAAACGCCGTATATTGTGGAGTGCAAGCCTTTCCGTAACCGATAAATCCTGCAGGGAGAGAATAAGGGAGTTTAATCTTTCTCATTCCGTCGACGTATACGTAACATTTACCGTATCCGTTTTCTACTCTTATAGTTCTTAAAGCGTCTATAATCTCGTTTTCCGGCAAAGATGCTTCGGATAAAAGTTGGTCTTTTCCGTTGGCTACCTTTATCATCTTTAAAGAAGTTCCGTTTAAAACTATTTTGTGGTAACTGTCCTCTTCGTCGCAACAAGAAACGATAACTTCTCCATATCCGTTTTTAGGAATAAAATTAAACTCTGCAGTAAACGCTTTTTTTGTTTTTACGTTGTTGGTCAATAGTCCGTCTTCCGTAAGATCTAGGTCTTTTCCGTCGGTTTCGAAGTCGGGACGAGTTGGGTATGGTGTGTCGTATTTACAAAGACCGTTTGCTGTTAAAATAGCCCCGTTTGTCAAATATTGCGTCACGTTATAGCGTCTATCGGGACCGCCCTTTCCGTATAAGGTATGGTAAGCGGTGTAAATTCCGTCCAAGTTTGGAGCGGTTACGTTACTGGAGTGTCCTATACCGCAATAGTCGTTTTCGGTACAAATAAGAGTGGTGTTTCTGTCCGGTTGAATAAAAGTTTCAAGGTCGGGTTTTTCGCATTTAGAATAACTGTAACAAATTCTATAACCGATGCTTAAAAAGTGGTTGCCTGTGTAAGTCAAGTAATGGTAGTCGCCACGTCTTAAAAGAGAAGGGCCTTCCGTCCAACCGTTTAAAAAGGCATCCTTGATAGGGGTTTTATCTCCGTCTTCCGGAATGTCAAAATTAGAGAGTACGTTATACGTTAAACCGTCTTGTCCCGTTCCCGTTGCGACGGTGTGCATAAACAAAAGTTCTCCGTCGTCGTCAACGTAAAAGCTTCCGTCTATTCCTTTAAGGATTTTATCAGTCAAAGGCAAAAAAGGACCCGTCGGGCTTTCGCTCTTGTAAAATCTGTGTCCCGTTCCGCTTGGCGACGTACACATAATAAATTGACCTTTGTAATAGATTACTTCCGGAGCGTAACAACTTTTAAAAGCCGGATTGGTGTCGTCGGGGGTAAGACAAACGCCTACGTAATCCCAATTAATAAGGTCGTCCGAAATAAACGTTTTTACTCCGTGGTCTGTGTAATAAAGATAGTATTTACCGTTAAATCTCAACACGTACGGATCGGCAAAAGAATTTGTCGTAACGTAGCCGGGTTTGCCGGCGTTTTGCTTATCGATGTCGATATAATTTTTAAATAATTTCATAGATAAGTCCTTTCGAAAAATTTAGTTTTACGCCACTTGTTTGCTGTTAAAAACATTTTTGCTTCGAGCGAAAAAACTAAACTTTTCAGTTTGTTTTTTAAAACGAGATATTTTGGCTTTGCGTTACGTTTAAGTTTTTTATTTGTTTTAGTTAAGTTTGCGTTAAATTTTGTCGTTGCGACCAAAAATCTCGTTACGTAATTATTTTAACATTATAATATAA
>JAZNFL010000195.1:0-4401 GCA_045589135.1 Christensenellaceae bacterium | reverse complement strand
CTTAAAACGTTTTATTGATTGGCACTGCCCAAAAATCGAGCGATATTGACAAAAGGGTTTTGGCTAAAAATGAATATTCTGTTTTAACTTAAAGCCATATATCGGAACTCTTTTGCGATCCGACTTCGAAATGATATTTTACAATGCCTAAGTCTATATCGGAATACGGACCTAAAAGTTTTACGGCTTTGACCTTTTCTCCAACGAGCTCTAAACGGAATTTTTGTTGATTGACGGCAGTAGGAGCGAGCATTGCGCTCTCAACTCCTTTTACAAACCACTCCGGAACTTCTCCTTCGGTTTTAGATAATTCTTTAAAACTCTTGCTTTTACGAGCAACACCTTTATACGTGCCGTAACCGATAGAAATAACACAATACAGTTTTTTACCTTTGGGTATTTCTATATAACTTTTGCCACGCTTTTTGTCGTAACTTAAAGCAAGCCAACAAGTATTTAAGCCAAGCATTTGTGCTTTTAACACGATACGTTCGCCGTAATAACCGACTTTTTCTGCAGTAATTTTATTTTTATCTCCGACGAGCGCCACGTAGTTTTCTACCCCTTTAAACTTTCCGTAACGGGCAAAAAAGTTATCAAATACGTCCGGTTTATTTAAAACCAACTGCATATTTAATCCGCTTTCTTTATTGCATTCTTCTATCTCTTTTAAAAGTTCTTCTAAAACTTCTCCTTCGATAGGATCTATTTTATAACGCCTTACGGATTTTCTTTCTTTTATAGCTTGGTGTATATCCATTTTTATAAAATAGTATCTATTACGGTGTCGAGATAATCTGCTTGGAATTCTTCTATTTTACCCGAATCGCACACTTTTGCAAAAGCAGGATCGAAAGGTATTTGAGCAATATTTGTAATGCCGTGCTTAGAAGCAGTTTCCGCAAGATGACTCTCTCCGTAAATGTTGTGCTTTTCTCCACACTTATCGCAAATAAAGTACGAGTAGTTTTCTACTATGCCAAGAACGGGGATATTCATGAGTTCTGCCATTCTTACGGCCTTTTCTACTATTACAGAAACTAATTCTTGTGGAGAAGTAACGACTATTATGCCGTCTACGGGTATGGATTGGAAAACCGTCAAAGGAACGTCGCCCGTACCCGGTGGACAGTCTATAAACATTACGTCGACGTCGCCCCAGTTTACGTCAGTCCAAAACTGTTTTACCGTACCTGCAATTATAGGTCCACGCCAAACGACGGGAGACGCTTCGTCAGGAATTAATAAATTTAAAGACATAACCTTTATTCCGGTGGAAGTGTTTACGGTGTTTATCGAAACTTCGTCCCCGTCTGCCTTGTCTTTTAAACCAAACGCTTTTGGTATAGACGGACCTGTTATGTCTGCATCGAGAACAGCTACTTCTTTGCCCTTTCTTTTTGCTAAAACAGCAAGCATTGACGTAACTAAAGATTTGCCGACGCCACCCTTACCGCTTACTACTGCGATAACTTTTTTTACTTTGGATTTTGAATTGAGAGAAGCCAATAAACTCTCTTGTTTTCTTTCGCCACAATTTGCAGAACAACTTCCGCAATCGTGTGTACAATTATCACTCATTATATCTATCTCCTTATTTTTTGTTTATTGCATTAAATTAGTAATACAATTTTACCATTACACTTATTATTACCGTCGCCGTTCAAAACGGCGACGGTAACGCAAATATCTTGGTTAAGTTTTAACTGACGGCCATTTTTATAGCCAACGGTTTTTATAAAAGCGCCATATAAAGCTGTTTGATCTCTTCTACAGAAGTTGCTCTTGGGTTTCCTGGACGGCAAGCGTCGTCGTAAGCCGATTGAGAAAGGAAGTCTAAATCTTCCTTTTTAACTATATCCTTTAAATCTGAAGGGATACCAACGTCTAAAGAAAGCTTTTTAACGGCTTCTATTGCAGCTTTGCGAGCTTGTTCTATAGGCATTTGTTCTGCTTCTTTACAACCCATAGCAACAGCGATATTGCGATACTTTTCTCCCGTTGCAGGAGCGTTGTATTCCATTACCGTAGGAAGAATTATTGCGTTGGCTATTCCGTGTGGAGTATCGTATAACGCTCCAAGTGGGTGTGCCATAGAATGCACGATACCAAGACCTACGTTCGAGAATCCCATACCTGCAATATATTGACCGAGTGCCATTCCTTCCATGCCTTCTTCTTTTCCCGCAACTGCATCGCGAAGGGATTTTGCGATAATCTCTATAGCTTTAAGATGGAACATATCGCTCATTTCCCAAGCGCCAAGGGTTATATAACCTTCTATCGCATGTGTAAGAGCGTCCATACCTGTTGCAGCGGTAAGACCTTTTGGCATAGTCATCATCATATCGGGATCGACTACTGCTACTACAGGTATATCGTGTACGTCTACGCAAACCATTTTTCTGTTCTTTTCTGCGTCGGTTATAACGTAATTGATAGTCGTTTCTGCAGCAGTACCTGCCGTAGTAGGAACAGCAATAATAGGAACGCATTTTTCTTTAGTTGGAGCAACTCCTTCCAAAGAACGCACGTCGGCAAAATCCGGATTGGTGATAATTATTCCTATTGCCTTAGCCGTATCCATAGAAGATCCTCCACCAACGGCAACTATACAATCTGCTCCGCTTTCTTTAAAAGCTTTTACGCCCGTTTGAACGTTTTCTATCGTTGGGTTTGGTTTTATATTGCTGTATACTTCGTATGAGATATTAGCACCATCTAAAACTTCTAAAACTTTTGCCGTTACTCCAAATTTTATAAGATCCGGATCTGAACAAACGAAAGCTTTTTTAAAGTTTCTGTTTAAAATTTCCGTAGCTATTTCTTTAATAGCACCTTTTCCGTGATAAGAAGTTTCGTTTAATACAAATCTATTAGACATATTTACCTCCGTTGACGTTTAGTCAATTTATTTACTTATAAATTTTACCACATTATACCAAATCCGTCAAGACTGATATTAAAATTGTGTAAAAATATTATGTTAAGTTTAAAAAAATTTAATCGTTTCTCCGCTATACCGACGTGCTTTTTAATAAAACGAAAAGAATTTGTATTTATAACAATTATTAAACGTTCGTTTTTTTGTTGAGGTTTTATAATCCAATTATTCTCCACTTAACTATTGCCACAATTTAGCCAAATTGTCGTAACGTTTATCAATTTTAAAATTTGGTAAAAGCGTATAATACTTCTTGCCTTAACAAAAAATATTCTCTTAAAAATTTTTATGTAAAAATATTGCGTCCCAAAAGGAACGCAATAAAAATAATCGTTATTCTTTATATTCTTGACAATAATAATATAAGTCGTTGACTTTATTTCTTAAAACTTCTGCTATCTCGTCTCTCGTTTTGTTTTGTTTTACGTATTCTTGAACGCTACACGCATCGCCTATAGCTAAAAGTTTCTTTTTGTCGTGATAATATACGGGATAAACGGGGACTTCTTTTCCTTTCTTTTTATAATAAGTTTCGGCAAGAAGAACAACCCCGGAGAAAAACTCCGTTAAAATTTCTTTATATCCTTCGTTAGAGTTTTCTGGGAAAATCAATACGGAAGTTCCGACATCTATACACTTAATACTTTTTTTAATTGTATGAATAAGTCTTCCGTCTTGATAAGTTGGCAAAACTTTTAATCCACGATAAAAATATATGGAAAAACAAGCCTCGAAGGCAGCAAGCAACGTCGCTCTAACTTTACCAAATCCTCTTTTTTGCATATAAAAGACGTCTTTTAAGTATCTGTAACGAGATTTGTAATTGCCAAGCATCTCGTGTGCACCCCATACTGCGTGGAATGTAGGAAGATAAAGTTCAAAAACAACCGGCCCTTTTTTAGCGCAATGATTAGAAACTATTATAGAACCTTCTTTTAATCCTTCGACGTTTCCTATAAGCTTTGGACGCTTATAAATTAAACGGAGAATTTTCTTTACAAAACCGAAAATCGGCTGTTTTCTCTTAGGTGGAATAAACTGTTTTTTCTTTTTTGTCTTTGCCATAAAGCTTTGCATCTCCGCTTTGTTTTTTAAGTAATACAGAAATCGAATTTAACAGCGCTGCACCTATTCTTCGCCTTGACGATTCTACCTTATTAAAACGGACTATCGTTTAAATTTAGCATTTTGATACGCCAGTTAGTTTATAACACACGAAAAATTTTAACCTGAAAACCACAATATCTTTTTACACCAATATAATATTAACATTTTATCAAAAATAAGTAAATGATTTTATCACTATATTTTTTGCTTTTTGTAAGAACCGTGAAAAATTACTCTATAATTTCACAAATTTATTTCTCAAATTTAACACGTTTTAATTGACAGTTAAAATCTTTTTAATTCTTTTACAAAAATAAAACTGTAATTACTTTTTGACAATTAAAATTTTA
>JAZNFL010000194.1:0-3904 GCA_045589135.1 Christensenellaceae bacterium | reverse complement strand
TAACACCTTTTTCTTTTTCCATTATTGCAATATAAGACTTATAAAGTAAACCGACGGATTTTAACTTGCTAAGCCATTGTAAGACTTAACTTTAATTGCAATAAAGAAATATATTTTTCTGCCGTTTTTAAAGAACTTTCGTTTAAGCACACGCACTTTTGATACTTTTCGCATTGATACAAAAACGCCCTTTTGCATTCTTGTTCGCCCGTACAATAAAAATAAAGGGTTTTTTGTTGCATATCCCCAATACACGCACAGCCTTCGTCAAGGTAAATAATATTTGCCATAGGAGAGTTTTGCAAAATCGACAAAACGTCAAGTTTCTCCAATTTTTCGTCCTTAAAAAACTTTTCTACCACGGCAAAAAATTCTTTATCTAAAGATTTTTCTTCTTCTTTGGTCAAAAGATCTACCACTTTGACTTCTGCACTGCAAATTTTTCCTGCTTCTTTTAAAAGTATTTCTCCCGTTTGCAAAACGTCTACACAGGTATCGAAAAACACTTTTTCTCCTGCGTACACTTTTACAGTCTTGCCTATAGTTAAAGAACTGCTTATGTATTCTTCTACCGAACTTTCTTGCGTTAAATTAAACAATAACGTCGCCGTAAAAGTTTGCAAATCCACCCCCGTGGTTACGTCCTTTAACGACACGGCAATATCTTTTAATTCTTCCGGCAAATTGTTTTCTACGTTTATCCCAACGCCTATTATACTGTGAGAAATATAGTTTTGCGCAAAAAAGTTTTCCGTCAATATTCCGCAAATCTTTTTGCCGTCCACGTAAACGTCGTTAGGCCATTTGACGTAAGCGTTTACCCCGAACGCTCGAAGCGTCTTTACGACAGCCATACATACGTCCATCATAATCTTAAAACAATCTTTGGCTTGCTCTCCTCTCCCTATCCTATAATAAGAAAGATAAAGACCGCCTTTTAAAGAAGAAAAAGCCCTGCCTTTTGTTCCTCTGCCCTTAGTTTGTTCTTCTGCTATTACGACGACGTCAATATTAGACGGAATATATTTTTTTATATAGTCGTTTGTCGACGGAGTTTTTTTAATCTTGATAATCTTCATCTTGCAAAAATCCTTGTAATACTGTTTTTGCCGTATCGTAACTAAACCCTTTAGAAATTAAGTATCTGTACGCCTTTTGAACGTTTTCTTTAGTAACGCTCTTGTTTTTTAAGTATTTTGTAGCTACGTTTAAAGCCGATTGGGTTTCGTCTTCTATACAACCAACTGCATCCCTTGCGACTTGTTTATCCACGCGCTTTACTATAAGCTCTTTTTCTAAAAGGCGTTTGCCTTTGTTTTTGGAATAAGTGTTTACGTAACTTTCGGAAAAATTTTCGTCGTCGACGTATCCGTATTCTTTTAGTTTTTCTATAACGCTGTCTATAACTTCTAAGGTGTATCCGTAAGTCTTTAACTTGTCCGCCACCTGCTTAGAAGTCTTTATACTCTTCGATAAAAACGTCATGGCTTTGTCCATTGCCGTCGTCCTTTCGGACTCCAACTGTATGCGTCCAAGCTCTGTTTCTTCTATCTGCATGCCGACTTTTAATCTGTTTTTTACAACTGTTATAAGCTCCATACCGCAATAAAAACTGCCGTCGAGATAAATACTGCAACGCTTTGCGTTTTTAACTTGCGGTTTGACGTCTGTTATAGTCCTTATCATTTGTTCTCCTGCGGGTATTCTTCGTACCCTTGACATATGCGTTCTATCGCAACTCTGCCGTTTAAAAAATCGGTGAGATTATTAGTGAAATCTTCGCTTAGTTTACTCGGCATAGCTAGCTTTATACTTACGTCGTTAGAAAACTCGCTGTCTTTTACGAGAAGTTTTTTACCCGAAATAAATCTTAAAAACGAAGGATATAAGTCGTAACCTAAAGTTACCTTTAATACGTCCGACAGTACGCTTTCTACGACGCCTGCTTTATCCAAAACGTCGCTCGCAGCCTTTGTGTAAGCCCTGACTAATCCTCCCGCTCCAAGCTTAATTCCGCCAAAATATCTCGTTACTACGATTGCCGTATTGCGAAGTTTTCTATTTTTTATAACTTCTAAAATAGGTATACCTGCCGTTCCTTGAGGCTCGCCGTCGTCAGAAAACTTCATTACGTTGCCCACGTCGTCCGCAACGTATGCGTAGCAATTATGCGTGGCTAAAGAATTTGCCTTTTTTATCTTTTCGACAAACTCTTTTGCTTCTTCTTCTCCAAAAACCCTTTTGGTATACCCTATAAAACGAGAACGCTCTATTATATACTCGCTTTCGGCATATCCTTTTACGGATATAAAAGACTCTTGCATAATTCCCTCCTTTAAGCAATACGTATACTCTTTATTCGACTTTTTAATAAATCTTTATCTCAAAACCACCGATTAAAACTTTATCCGGTTTTGCGTATATCCTTATAGTAAATTTTACGTGCGACTCTATATAAAACCGTTTAAAAAAAACTCCATATAAAACGCATTATATACAACCCACACTTAAAACAAAATTTTTAGTGTAAATTTTTAAAAAAAGAGTTGAAGCCAACTCTTTTTTTAAAATTATTTCGTTATTACGTTGATGTGGACCTTTTTCCCTTTATGTAAAACGAAAGATCCCTTATCTAAAACTTCTTGCGGTAAAACGAGATCGTTTGCGGTGAGCTTGGTTTGGTCGATGCTAACCCCACCGCCCTCTATAAGACGTCTTGCTTCTCCTTTAGACTTGGCAACGCCGGCTGCCACCATAATATCCAAAACTCCAGTCATTCCTACTGCTCTAAACTCCGGCATGTCTTGTGCGTTTCCGGAGAAAGCCGCTTTCGCTTGCTTTTGGGCTTCGATAGCCTTTTCTTCTCCGTGTACGAGCTTGGTTACTTCGAAGGCAAGTCTTTCTTTAGCGACGTTCATTCTTTCGTCTTGATATTTAGTAAGTTCTGCGATTTCTTCGAGTTCCATAAAGGTAAGGAGCTTCATACATTCGGCAACTTTTGCGTCTTCTACGTTGCGGAAATATTGATAAAAGTCGTATACCGAACACTTGTTTTCGTCAAGCCATAAAGCGCCTTTTTGAGTCTTGCCCATCTTTTTGCCGTCGCTGTTTAAAAGCAAAGTGCAGGTCAAACAGAAAGCGTCCGTTCTGTTCTTTCTTCTAATGAGGTCTACGCCCGCAAGCATGTTAGACCATTGGTCGTCGCCACCCACTTGAAGTTTACAACCGTAAAGGTCGTTAAGTTTATAAAAATCGTATCCTTGCATAAGCATGTAGTTGAATTCGAGGAAGGTAAGGCCCTTTTCCATTCTTTGCTTATAGCACTCTGCGGTGAGCATTTTATTTACTGAAAAATGCACGCCGATATCTCTTAAAAACTCTACGTAATTAAGACTTAAAAGCCAATCTGCGTTGTTTGCGGAAATCGCAGCGTTTTCTCCGTCGAATTTTATAAAACGGGACATTTGCTTTTTAAAACACTCTACGTTGTGGTTTATGGTTTCTACGGTCATCATAGTTCTTAAATCGCTTCTGCCGGAAGGATCGCCTATCATTCCCGTACCGCCACCAAAAAGAGCAATAGGTGTATGTCCGTATTTTTGCATCCACGCCATAGCCATTATAGGAATGTAGTGTCCGATATGCAAGCTGTCCGCCGTAGGATCAAAACCAACGTAAAAAGAAACCTTTTCTTCTCCGAGCATTTTGTATAAATCTTCGTCGTAAATCGTCTGTTTGATAAATCCTCTTTCTTTAAGGACGTCGTAAACGTTTTTCATAATCTCTCCGTAAAGACAAATTTTTGTCTGTTGTTTCTTATTTCTATAATATAATACCATTTTTTTTACAATTAAGCAATTAAAGTTTCTAATAAAGTTTCGAAAAATATTTGTATATCGACAAA
>JAZNFL010000193.1:0-3704 GCA_045589135.1 Christensenellaceae bacterium | reverse complement strand
CCTTAAAGCACTACTAAAAAACTTTTACAAAAAGAGATAACACTTACGCTTTACACATAACTATAAATTCTCTCGAAAAGCATACTTTTTGTGCCGAAAAGGAATTAAAAATATTACTTTTTAATACGTTCCATGTATTCGCCCGTTCTGGTATCAACTCTGATGGTTTCTCCTTCGTTGACGAACATAGGTACTTGGATTTCTACACCAGTTTCTAATACTGCCTTTTTAGTAGCGTTAGTAGCAGTGTTGCCTTGAACGCCAGGTTCTGCTTCGGTTACGAGAAGTTCAACAAAGTTTTCGCATTCTACAGAGAACGCACTACCCTTATAGAACTTAACGGTAACGGGATCGTTTTCTTTAATCCACTTTAACGCATCTTCTACTTGGTCAGGATTAAGAGGAATCATGTTGAATTCGTCATCCATAAAGTAATATAAATCGCCGTCAGTATAAGAATACGTCATCTTTTTAGTTTCGATAATTGCGTTTTCGAACTTTTCCGTAGGGTTAAAGGTTACTTGTAAAACCTTTCCGTCTACGATATTTTTAAGAGTCGTTCTTACGAAAGCCGCACCTTTACCCGGCTTTACGTGTAAAAAGTCAACGACCGTAAAAATCTTTCCGTCGTATTCGATAGTTACGCCTTTTCTTAAATCGCCTGCTAATACCATAAAATTAATCTCCTGTAATTTATCTCAATTTAAATTTAATCATTTCAAAATAATAAGTTTTTTGCCGTCCTTCATAAAAGAACTCGGCTTGCCGTCTTTTAAAATATAGCTGTCTTCTATTCTTATGCCAAACTTATCGTTAAAATATACGCCCGGCTCGATAGAAAACACCATGCCGTTTTTAAGCACCGCTTGACTTTTTGGCGAAACACCCGGAAATTCGTGTATATTGACGCCTATGCCGTGTCCTAAAGAATGGGTAAAATATTCTGCGTATCCGTACTTCTTTAAGGTATCCCTCGCCAACGCATCGGCTTGTTGACCGGTCATGCCTTCTTCTATGCCGTTATATGCGTTAATATGAGCCTCGTAAGTGGCTTGGTAAGCGTCGGTAAACTCTTTGCTTGGATTTCCGTAGAACATCGTTCTCGTCATGTCCGAACAATAACCTTTATACACGCATCCAAAATCCATTAAAACGCATTGATCGTCTAAAAGTTTGGTATCGCCCGTCTGATGATGAGGGATCGCCGAGTTTTTGCCGAAAGCAACTATCGTATCGAAAGAAGTTCCGCTTGCTCCGTATTTTTTAAAGTTAAATTCTAACACGTTTGCCACTTCTCTTTCCGTAACGCCCTTTTTTATCATTGGCAACGTATCGAAAAAGCTTTTTTCTGCAATATCGCAAGCGATTTTAATATACTCTGCTTCTTCTTCCGTCTTTATAGACATCTTTTCTGCAAGTTCTTGCGATACGTCTACGAGGTTTACGCCTAAATCTTTAAGGGCAAAATACTCTTTGGCGGTTATTATGCCAAAATCCACACCGAGATCCTTTGCGCCCGTAAGCTTTATCTTTTCTTCTAAGATAGAATAACCCGCACCCAAAACGACGTTGATTCCTTTAGGAGTTAAAATCCCGCTCGCCGCATGGAAGTATCTATTGTCGATAACGAGAGTTATCTCCCCGTCTGCTATCATAAGATAACCGTCGGTACTTTGATACCCCGTAAAGTACAATCTCTGCTTTTCGTCTGTTATAAGAACGAGTTTTGCATTTTTAAATTCTGTATTCATAATCTTAAATCATTGTAACATATTTAAAACTTTAAAGTCAATTGATTTAACAATTTTTACTATTTATTTAATATATTTTGCTATTTTTAGTCATTCGTCCGTTTGCGTAAGCTCTTAAGACGTAAATTTTGCGTAAAAATTTAAATTTTGTGAAATTTTCCGTAAAGACCTAAAGAAGATTGATAATTTTAAAAATATATGATAAAATAATTTAAACGTAAAACAGTTTATAAGAAAATGATCGGTGTTAAAATTCGAGTTGCACTACAACGCTTAAACGACAAAATATTAAGCGATTAAAATTTTTATAAAACTTTAACAACTACAAAATAAACAATTATTAAAAGGTATAAAATGAGCAAACAACAACCACAATGTATAGATAAAAAATTTAAATACAACCTTACTACAACCGTCAAAATATTGCTTTACGTAGGTCTTGCGCTCGCAGCAACGTGTTTGGTGTGGAACGTAGTAAGAATGTTTAACGGAAGCATAACGGACGACTACGACTATATTTCGGTTATTCTTGCGCTCGGTTTAAGCGTTGCTTTTTTGGTAATAGCTACCGGCGTTCTTATCAACTCTGCGTTTACCCTTAAAGAAAAAACTTTAGTCGTAAATTGGGGAGTGTTAAAAAATTCTTTTAATTATTCCGAAATAATAAACGTAACCTATTATAAAATTCCAAACAAACTCGTAATATACTTTAAGGACGAAACGTGGTTTAACATAGTTATATCCCCTGCGGAATATTCTGAATTTGCAGACTGTTTAAGACAAATGTCTAAACGAATAACTTACGAAGAAAACTCCACGGATAAATCCGCCGGTTAATTATATAAAAACTCAAACCAAACCCAATATAAAGTTATAAATCCAACTAAAAAAAGATATAATCAATCCAAATATTAAAGGTGTAAGCCGAATTCGGTTTACACCTTTTTGTTTTTTATCTTGCCTTCTATTTCTCTTTATAAGGTTCGGTTCATCATTTATAAAGCCTATTTTTATTATCCCGCAAAGCGCCTCCGTTTTAGTCGACCTGCGACCAAACCTTTTTTGTTATCCTGTAAAGTTAACCCAGTCAATTTGCCTGTGGCTAAACTTTTTGCAAAAATTTTAAATAAACTGCTTTAAAAAACGTTTTTTGTGTTTGTATACTGCAAAAACCCTAAAAGGAAGTTTTATAATCGCAAACAACCCTTTAAACTTACGTATCGCAACAAAATAAAAACTTTTCGTCGAAAATCTAGATTAAAAACAGTTTACAAAAAAACGCAAAAGACAACTGCTTATCTCTATGGATATATACGGCTTATATTTACACGTCGTCAAAAAGAAATTTCTAACCCGTCGTAAGCGACTATTATTTTAAGACCTAAAGTTTTTACCTTTTCTTCTAACTGCCAATGCAGAGCCAATCCGTTATGAGAAAAATGGTTTATGACTACTATAGTATCATCGTCTATAAGTCCGTGCGATTTAAACTTTTCTACCGAAGTTAAAACGGTATCCAAACTTAAATGTCCGTCCTTCCAATTCTTTTGAAACGCACCCGTGCAATCGAAGGAAACCAAATCGAACTTTTTACCCTTTTTTAATTCGCCAAAACTCTCGTCCGAAAGCACCCCGCTGTCGTTTCCGTAGAATAGACTTTTTCCGTCTTTTTCTATGCGATAAACGAAAGGCGTGGTCTTTAAACTGTGGTTTGCCTTATAAGGAGTTACCGTATAATCCCCAACCTTTATCGCCTTATAAGGTTTTATATTTACTGCGTTGACGTTTTTTTGCATAGAGTGGCGCTTTACTTCTTTTTTTATTTTAAAATATCCGTCTTTACCGGAAAAGAAATTAAACGGAAACTCTACCCCATGGCAAAAATCACTTCTCAACATCTCTATATCCGCAGGATATAAATGGTCGCTGTGGCTGTGGGTTATTATGCAGTTT
>JAZNFL010000192.1:0-2356 GCA_045589135.1 Christensenellaceae bacterium | reverse complement strand
AATTAATTATTTTTTGTCTATAATATTTACTACGTCCTGAACAGTCTTAAGTCCATTTGCGGATTCTTCGTCGATTTCGATACCAAATTCACTTTCGAGATCCATAAGCATTTCTACTACGTCTAAAGAATCTGCACCAAGATCTTTAACTATTTCGCTTTCAGGAGTAATTTTTTCTTTTGCAACGTTGCATTTTTCTGCAAGCATACAAGCAACCTTTTCAAACGTATTCATTAATTTCACCTCCGTTATGACTTTATTGTAACAAATTTTTCTGACATTGTCAATAATTTAAATAAAAATGTCAATAGCCGTATATAAGACTTACAATAATACGGGTTTTGTACGGATATGTAAATAAAAACCTAAATATCCGATCTTTGTTTATTTTAAACCCTTCATCGAAAGTCCGATTCTATTTTTCTTTACGTCTACACCAATAACTCTAACGCTAACCGATTGTCCAACTTTAAGAACGTCGGAAGGATGCTTGATGTAATTGTCAGAAATTTCCGAAATATGAACAAGACCGTCTTGGTGAACGCCAAGATCGACAAACGCTCCAAAGTCGGTAACGTTTCTTACTGTCCCTTTGATGACCATTCCTTCTTTTAAGTCGCTTATACTGAGTAAATCGCTTCTGAGAACCGGCGCAGGTAAAGAATCTCTTATATCTCTACCCGGTTTTAAAAGTTCGTTTATAATATCGTTCATCGTTGCAACGCCAAGACCAACCTCTTCTGCAACCTTTTCCGTTCCATACGCCTTAACTTTTAAAGGCAACTCCTTTAAATTTCCTTTTTTAACGTCTTCGTCGGTATAACCGAAAAGAGCGAGCAACTTTTCCGTTCCTTCGTAGGATTCTGGGTGTACGCCCGTATTGTCGAGAACGCTCTTGCCGTCGGTTATTCTTAAAAATCCCGCACTTTGCGTAAACGCTTTTTGACCAAGCTTAGCAACTTTTAAAAGTTCTTTTCTCGATTTAAATTTTCCGTTTTCTTCTCTATAAACTACTATATTTTTAGCTATTGCACTATTAAGTCCGGAAACGTAAGACAACAAAGACGGGCTTGCCGTGTTGAGATCTACGCCAATTGCGTTAACGCAATCTTCGCACACGCCTTTTAATACTTCGTCAAGACGTGCTTGTGGCATATCGTGTTGATACTGTCCAACACCTATGGATTTTGGATCGATTTTAATGAGTTCCGCCAAAGGATCTTGAAGTCTTCTTGCAATAGAAACCGCCGAACGCTCCGAAACGTCGTAATCGGGGAATTCTTCTGCGCCGAGTTTAGAAGCAGAATAAACAGAAGCTCCCGCTTCGCTTACCACCGTATAACATACCGGGCGAGAAATTTCTTTTAAAAGCCCAGCAACGAGTATTTCCGATTCTTTAGAAGCCGTACCGTTTCCTATGGAAACGACGTCAACCTTGTAATCGTTTATCATCTTTTTAAGTTTAAACTTAGCCTCTTCTACCTTCTTTGGATCAGGTAAAGTTGCATAAACTACGTCTTTTCCTAAAACTTTACCCGTTTCGTCAACTACTGCGATTTTGCAACCCGTTCTTATACCCGGGTCAAAACCCATGGTTATTTTATCTTTAAGCGGTGGTTGCATCAATAAAGGTTTGAGGTTTACACCAAACATTTTTATCGCTTGTTCGTTTGCGTTTTCCGTAAGATACGCTCTTATTTCTCTTTCGAGAGATGGAGCAATAAGTCTTTCGTATCCGTCTTCTACTGCTTCTTTGACACAATCCGAAGTTATAGAACCCGGCTTAACGTATGCAACGGAACAAACTCTAACTGCAAAATCTACGTCAATTGCAACTTTTACTTTAAGGAATCCTTCGTCTTCTCCACGATTTACCGCCAAAACTCTATGGCTCTTGATATCCGCAACGGGCTCGCTATAATCAGCGTACATAGAATAAGTAGAAGCACCCTCGGCTTCTTCTTTACCTTTTGCCATTTTTGTGCTGATTTCGGCAAGTTTTAAATATATCCCTCTAAGTTTTTTACGCAAATCGGGGTTATCCGATACTCTTTCTGCAATTATATCCTTAGCTCCGTTTATAGCTTGCTTTACGTCTTCTACACCCTTTTCTTGATCAACAAACGGAAGAGCCAAATCTTCTATCGTGCCATCTTTGACGTCTTGAGCCATAATAATATCAGCCAAAGGCTCAAGCCCTTTAGCAATAGCGACGGAAGCTCTAGTCTTCTTTTTCTGTTTAAACGGTCTATAAATATCTTCAACTTCGGTTAAAATCTCGGCTTTAGCAAGGTTTTCTACAATTTCTTCCGTGAGTTTACCTTGTTCTTCTATAGCCTTTTTAACTTCTTCTTTT
>JAZNFL010000191.1:0-7696 GCA_045589135.1 Christensenellaceae bacterium | reverse complement strand
TCTTTGTCTTTTAATTGATCGGCAGTACAACTTAGACAGTTTTCTAAAGGAGAACTAACCGTACAATCTACCCCGTTGTTAGAAAAACTAAACGCCAAACCGTCGTAATAATAACAATTTGTCAATCTGTTGGACACGTATGGATTAGAATAAAAATATCCAAAAGAAGTAAAGTCGTTTATATCCCAAAGGTTACCCGTATAGACTACGTTTACATAGCACAAAGACAAACATCCTTTTAAAAGGTCCGGAGAATCGCAAAAACCACCGACACGGAAAGAAGTCGAGGATAAAACGTTAATGCTTCCGGCAAAGTAACTGTTTTTAGCCTCTAAACCGCTTACGCTAAATCCGCCGACAAAACACTCCGGCATTGCTCCGTTATAATCGGAAGCGTTTAAAGTTCCGTTTGCGTAACAGTTTTCTATTTTTCCCATGACGCAATACGCAAAAGACGCTATATGGCTTCCGGTGATGGTAAACGCTTCTAATCCGACGTTTTTGACGCAACCGTTATTTGTAATATTGCCAAAAAAACCGGTACTTGGCGCAGTTTTCGTAAGGTCAAAAACCCCTTGCTCCATCGTAAAGTTTTTAATAACGTGACCGTTTCCGTCAAAAGTTCCTACTAAGCCGTTTTCTACGTCGCCATCGCTTAAAGGTGTTACCTTTTGACCTTTAAAATCTATATCGTTAGCCAAAACGTAAATTTTAGCTTGCGTGTAAGTTTTTTTAACCGTCTCGAAATCTTCTGCCGAATCTATATAAACGACGTTTTCTTGGGTTTTCCACTGTGCATATAAAGTTACCGTTTTTCCTTGTTCGGCTAAATTGCAAACTTTTTCTTCGTTTAAATATTTTTGTCCACTGCCGTCTTTTTTAGTATTCCAACAGTAAAAAGTGGAATATTTATAGGTAAACGAACAAGGTTTTAACTTTATTTCTTCGTCTACGTATATATCTTGGTTTGTCATCGTGCCTTTAGCGCCGTTTCCGTCAAAAGCTACGACGTAACGATAATCTTCGTTTGCATCCCACTTGGCGTAAACCTTAAAAGTGTTTTTTTCTTGCAATGGTTGGTCTAAAATCGAACCTATGGTAAACTCTTCTAGCCACTCTCCTTCGTCCCAATACCATCCGCCGAAAGTGTAGTTTTCTTTAACGGGATCTTTTGGCATAGAAATCTTATCTCCGTTAGTCCCGATCGTCTGCACTACTTCTCCGTCCACTACGAATTCTATATTGTAATCGAACTGTATTTCTTTTGCACACGCCGAAGAAAACAAACTTATCGAAAATATAAAAACTACAGATAAAACAATTTTAAAAAATCTCATACGTCCTCCAAAAACATAATATATTGCATATTGTAAATTACTATATTTTAATATACGCCGTAACTTTTTTTAACTTTTGCCGACGACACGATTATAGTATAGAATTTTCTATATGTCAAGTATTTGTATAGAATTTTCTATATAATAATGATATGGGAAATACTTTTAGTGAAATTTTAAAAGACTTTTTGTCAGAAAAAAACTTAACGCAAGTGGCGTTTGCAAAAATAATAAAGGTTAAACAAAGCCAAGTAAGCGAGTGGTTAAAAGGCAAAGCAAAGCCCGGATACGACACTCTTAAAAGCATGGCTCTCGCTTTTGACGTTTCTGCTGATTATTTTTTAGGAATAAAAGAATATTGATTTTGTAAATATTCTATTATTATCACGTAAAAACGTCAACGGTAATGCTTGTAATTTTTTAAAACAACGACAAACAAGTTTTTGCGTTTATAATTTTAACATAAACTCTTTCTATGGGATTTCCAAAGAAAGAGTTTTTTATTGATAAAAAATATTTTTAGAATATTTTAAATAGGATTTGCGCCGATTTTGACTGTTTTAAGACAAACGTCTAAAGTAAAATCTTCCGTTATTCTACGATTTGTAATATTAAATCGCAAGGTTTTGGAGTTTTATCCAAAATACAAGTTGCACTTAAAATCTTTTCTTGCGCTAAAGTAAAGGATTTTTCGTCGTCAGAATACAACGTGGCGATTATCTCTCCTTCTTCGACGTAATCCCCTTGCTTTTTGTGTAAAATAATCCCTGCCGAAAAATCTATCGGGGCGTCTTTTACGTTTCTTCCTGCTCCTAAAATTAAGCTGGCAACACCGTAACTTTCGGCATCGGTTTTGTTTATATAACCGCTTTTTGTAGCCTTTACGCAATAACTATACTTTGCTTGCTTAAACAAACTACTGTCATAAATAACCCTTGCATCTCCACCTTGAAAGGTTATCATTTCGGCAAACTTCGAAAGAGCCGTTCCGTCTAAAATTGCTTGGTACGCCATTTTTTTGCACTCTTCTAAACTGCCTTTTTCCGCAAGGTATAACATGTGAGAAGAAAGCTCTATGCAGAGTTCGGTAAAGTCTTTTGGTCCGCTTCCTTTAAGGGTTTCTATGGCTTCTATTACTTCTAAAGAATTACCTATGGCTCTACCTAAAGGTTTATCCATATCGGTAATTACCGCAGTGACTTTTTTGCCTGCCCTTTTGCCAATCTCTACCATAAGTTTTGCCAAAGCAACGCTGTCTTCCAAAGTTTTTAAAAAAGCACCACTGCCCGTCTTTACGTCTAAAACTATACAGTCGTCCCCTGCAGAAAGCTTTTTGCCCATTATGCTGGAAGCTATTAAAGGCATACTGTCTATAGTTGCCGTTACGTCCCTTAAAGCGTAGAGTTTTTTATCTGCCGGAGCTAAATTTTTGCTTTGCCCAACTATTGCCAAACCCGTCTTTTGCACTATGGAAGAAAATTCTTTTTCCGTCAAATCCGTCTTAAATCCGGGTATGGATTCTAACTTATCCACCGTGCCACCAGTGTGTCCAAGACCTCTACCGCTCATCTTTGCAACGACGACTCCTAATGATGCTACTATCGGTGCAACGACCAAGCTCGTTTTGTCCCCAACTCCACCGGTAGAGTGTTTGTCTGCCTTTATCCCTTTTACGTTAGAAAGGTCGACGGTTTCTCCGGAGTCCTTTATGGCTAAGGTTAGTTCTAAAGTTTCTTCTTCGGTCATTCCGTTAAAATATATAGCCATGCAAAGTGCCGCCGCTTGATAATCGGGTATCTCTCCTTTGACGTAACCATCTATAAAAAAACGTATTTCTTCTTTGGTTAAAACGCCCCCGTCTCGCTTTTTCTTTATTACGTCGTAAGTTCTCATATATCCTCCGTATTCGTCGTTTTATAAATAATTATCCGTTTTTGTGTGTCGGTATTTAACGCCACTTTTTACATGCGTAGAGTAATTTTCCTTGCATTTTGAGAAAAACACACTAAAAGTGTGTAAAAATTTACCACGTATGGCGTTTTTACTGACAAAACTTTGTTGTTCGGTCTTAAAATCCTCTTTAAAACCATTAATGGCGTAATTATTTTAATATTTGTTGTAAAAAGCTTTTGCCTGCGATTTTTTGCGTTGGTAATCCAAAATAAGACAAAACGGTTGCTCCAATATCGGCAAAACTCTCTCTCGTACCTAAATTTATGCCGGCTTTTATTAAATCTCCAAATACAATCATCGGGGTATACTCTCTTGAATGATCGGTAGAAGGCGTAGACGGATCGCATCCGTGGTCGGCTGTTATTATCAAAACGTCGTCTTTTTTAAGAACGCTAATAATTTCTTTTAACTTTAAGTCGAAATAAGAAAGCGCCTTTGCATAGCCCGAAACGTCGTTACGATGACCGTAAACCGAATCGAAGTCCACCAAGTTTACAAAACACAAACCGCAAAAATCTCTATTTATTAAACTTAAAGTTTTGTCTATCCCGTCGGCGTTGCTCTTCGTGGGATAACTTTCGGTTACGCCACGACCTGCAAAAATATCGCCTATTTTGCCAACGCCAATTACGTCGTAACCGCCGTCCTTTAGTACATCCAGAGCGGTAACACCCGTAGGTTCTAAAGAATAATCGTGCCTTTGGGGGCTTCGTATAAAGGGATACTCCCCTTCGAAAGGTCTTGCAATAACCCTGCCGACTCCGTGCTCTCCAACGAGCATTTCTCTTGCGATTTGGCAATAACGGTAAAGTTCTTCTACAGTAGCGACGTCTTTATGGCAAGCTATTTGAAAAACACTGTCTTGCGACGTATATACTATTAAATCCCCCGTTCGCAAATGCTGTTCTCCATAGTCCTTTATTACTTCCGTGCCGGAATACGGCTTATTGCATAAAACTTTTTTACCAGTGGCTTTTTCAAATTTTTGTATAACGCTATCCGGAAATCCTTGCGGATACGTCGGCAACGGGGTTTTAGAAACAACCCCCGCTATCTCCCAATGACCGACGGTTGTGTCCTTTCCGTTGGATTGTTCTGCCATTTTGGCAAAAGACGCAATAGGGGATTCTACCCCACCACCTATTCCGTCTATATTAAATAGTCCCATATTTTTTAAATTAGGACAAAAAAAACCCTCGTCTTTTCTTATCGCTCCCAAAGTATTGCTACCGAGATCGTTCCACATATAAGAATCGGGCATTTCTCCAATGCCAAAACTATCTAATACTATCAAAAAAACTCTTTTAGCCATTTTTCTCCTTATTTATGATAACTTTTTGTTCTAAAAACTCTTTTATGCAACAAACGGTTATCTTAAAGCAAACTAAAACGCCTTTTATAAAAACAAATAAATTGCCGTTTTTTCGTTCTATAAACGCCGTACGTTTTAAAATATTAGCGTTTATTCTTCTGCTAATTCTAAGGCAATCTCCATCATTTTAGTAAAGGAATTTTGTCTTTCTTCTGCGGTGGTGTTTTCTTCGGGATATATAAAAGAATCGCTTACCGTACAAATGCACAATGCCTTTTTGCCTGCTCTTGCCGCATTGCAATATAGGGCTGCCGACTCCATTTCTACACCCAAAACTCCCATTTTTTGCCAATCCATAGCCGAAAAACTATCGTCGTAAAATGTGTCGGAAGACAAGATATTTCCCACCTTGTAATTTACGTTTGCCTTTTCGCAAAGCTCTGCCGCCTTTTTTACCAAACCGAAATCTGCTATTGGAGCAAAAGTCCCCGGCAAATTGTATTGCTTTGCGTAATTTCCGTTAGTGCACGCTCCCATTGCTATAATTATATCCCTTGCGTGCAAATCCTTATCTATAGAACCGCAAGAACCTATTCTTATTATACTCTTTACGTCGTAAAAATTATAAAGTTCGTACGAATATATACCTATGGACGGTTGTCCCATACCGGAAGCCATTACGGAAACCCTTTTGCCTTTGTAGTAGCCGGTATATCCGTTTACTCCCCTGACGTTGTTTACTAAAACGGCATCCGTCAAATAATTTTCTGCGATATATTTTGCTCTTAAAGGATCGCCCGGCATAAGCACGGTCTTTGCAAAATCTTCTTTTTTTGCCGTAATGTGTGGGGTTGGTATGCTCATAATTTTTTCTCCTTTTTATCAATAGTTACCTAAGTCTTGTTGGGATTTTAAAATCTTTACTATTTTAGAAGTTCCTAACCTGTCTGCTCCGAGTTTTATAAAATTTTCGGCGTCTTCTAAAGAAGAAATCCCGCCCGCAGCTTTAATCTTTAATCCGTTTTTTGCGTAACGCTTAAATAAAATTACGTCTTCTTTAGTTGCTCCACCGTTAGAAAAACCCGTGGACGTCTTGATAAAATCCGCACCGGACAAAGAAACAGTTTTACAAACTTCGATTTTTTCTTCTTCCGTCAAAAGGCACGTTTCTACTATTACTTTTAGAATTTTGTCTTTTACGGCAGTTTTTACTTTCTTTATTTCTTGTAAAACTCCGTCGTAGTCTTTTTGCTTTATAAGACCGATTGGGGCGACCATATCGACTTCGTCCGCACCTTCTTCCACTGCACAGATGGCTTCGTAAATTTTTGACTTCGTCGTGTTGTAACCGTTAGGAAACCCTATAACCGTACAAATTTTTAACTTATCCCCGACGTACTCTTTTGCTCTTTTTACAAAACTCGGCGGTATGCACGCACTTGCCGTAGAAAACTTTATTGCGTCGTCCAAAACTTCTTTTATATTATCCCACGTTGCCGTTTGCGACAAAAGGGTATGATCGCACCTTTTTAAAATTTCTTTAATTTCCATTTTTTATCTCCAAAATTCTTTTGTGTAATTATAACATATTTTTAAGAGTTTTTCAATACAGTCAAAGATTTTTTACAGGTTTTTGCTTTTGCCTTGTTTTAAACTTCTTTTTGTAATTTAACAATCGCCTTTTTAAGTAAAAAGGGATTTTATTTTTTGTCGCAGTTTTATCCTATGCCTCTACGTAAAATTTTAGCTGTTTTGTTCTGTTGACTTTAAATAAAAATTTATCCGCTTTGTTCTCCGCTCTTTTTACATAAAATTTTATACGTTTTTCTCTCTGTGCTCCCTTGCATATATTTTTATCCTTTAAGAAAAATTATAAAAGACTGACGGAAATTTTCCGTCAGCCCTTTTACTTATAAATTTTCTTTATTTAAAAATTTTATTTGCTCTTTTTTACTGCAATTAAGACGTATGCTAATGTCAAAAGCACAGCCGACGAAACCACCACTGCAAACATAACCCCGACGGGTACGGAGCTTCCGAAAAAGTAAAAGTTTGCGTCCACTCCGTCTTTTAAAGATTTTATCGCTTCTAAAGGTATACCACTGTTTTGCATTTCTTTAAAAACCCCGCCCAAACAATGATTTCTTACCAAAGTCGTAGCATACGTACCGGGTAAAAACGACACGACGTTTCTAAAGCCTGCCCCAAGTTGAGATAAAGGCATATACGCTCCGCAAATAAATCCGTAGCAAGAACTAACTATAGTTCCGACGGCAGACATCTGACCTTGCGTTGTCAAAAAGCAATTTATAATAGACGACAAAGCCGTGCCGAAAATAACTATTAAAAACACGTCTAATATTACGAGCAATACGTCCGTTACGCTTAAAAACCAACCGGTTACAGCCAAATAAATAAACCCACCGACTACTGCTACCATACAAACCGTCATCGAGCTTATTACGGTAGAAATAAAGTATCCCAAAGAAAGCGTCGTCTTTTTTATTGGAGAAACGGTAAAGTCTTTTCTTGCTCCGCTGACTATATCTTGCACCATTAAAAGGTTAGAAGAAAACGAAACGGTAACGCACGATACCGACAATAAAGAAGATACGAGTTGACCGCCCACCGCACCATTTAACACCTTTTTAGAAAGTGGCGCTCCGTTTAAGCTCATTAAAAAACTGTCTTCGTAGACGTTTCCTAAAAAGGTAACGTATAAAACCAAAAGTATCGCAGGGGTTATAAGAGAAGTTATAAGCATTCCTTTATCTTTAAAGAATAGTTTTACGTTTCTTTTAATTAAAAATTTTAATTGCGTCATACTTCTTCTCCTTGCTTTAAATCTTTGCCCGTAACCGCTAAAAATACGTCGTCCATTTTTCCTTTTACGACTTCGTAATCCTTAAACACGCTTGGGAATTTTTGTATAAGCTTTGTCGCTTCCACAGTGTTTTTTAAGGACAAAACGTATTTGTCTTTTATTTTTTTATACGGGGTATTTAAGGTTTTTACGTCGTCTTCGGTTACACCGTATAGTGTAACCGTGTCGCTCGTATAGGCGTTTTTGAGTTCTATCGGCGTTCCTTCCGCA